>JAHEMB010000622.1 GCA_024643915.1 Rhodothermaceae bacterium
GCTCAGCACGAACGGGTGCGGCGGCAGGTCGCGCACGGCGTCGAGGAAATTGTAGCGGAAGGTGAGGTTGTTGTTAGTGTTGATGTTCCAGTCCAGCTTGGCGAGGATCTTGTCGTTGTTCGTCTCGTGGATGAAGCCCTCGTAGGGGCCGGTATCGTAGCCATAGACGTCCATCATGCGCTGGCGGATCTGCTCCATCACGTCGGCCCGGACGCGGCTCTGGCCGAAGCTCGGGGTGCCGCTCGTGCTGGCGGCGAAGTTGGTGCCGGGGTCGTCGCGCCGCTCTAATTCGCCGTTGACGAAGAAGAAGAGCTTGTCCTTGACAATCGGCCCCCCGAGCGTGAAGCCGCTCTGGTTGAACGACAGGTCCGGGTTGGCCACCACCTCCTCACCGCTCACCGTGTTGCCGATGAAGCTCTCGTTGCGGAAGAAGCTGTAGACGGAGGCCGTGAACTCGTTCGTCCCGCTCTTGGTAACGGTGTTGATGTTGGCTCCTGTGAAGCCGCCCTCGCGCACATCAAACGGTGCGATAGAGACTTGCACCTGCTCCACCGCGTCGAACGGGACGGGCTCGGCGTTTGCCTGGCCGCCGGGGGAGGGGTCGTCGAGACCGAAGGGGTTGTTGAAGTAAGAGCCGTCGAGCGAGACGTTGTTATAGAGCCAGTTCCGCCCGCCGAAGCTGAAGTTGCCGTCGCTGCGGGGGTCGAGGCGCGTCAGGTCGCGCGTGGAGCGCTTGACGGAGGGGAGTTGGGCCACCTGGTCTGGGTTGACGAAGGTGGCGGCGCCGGTGCGGTCGGCGTTCAGCACCTCGTCCTGCTCCGCCGTCACCTCAATGCCTTCGAGGCCGACGGCTTGCAGGGCGAGTTGGAAGTCAAGGCGCAGGTCCTGGCCCAGGCTGAGGTAGACGTCGTCTTTCCGCTGCGGCTCGAAGCCCACAAAGGAGACGGTGACGGTGTAAGGCCCGCCCACGCGCATGTTGCGGAGGTTGAAGGCGCCCGCGTTGCGTGTAGCCGTGCCGTACTGGGTGCCGCTGGGCACGTGCACCGCCACCACGTTGGCGCCAGGCAGCGGGTCGCCCTGCTCGTCGGTAACGAGGCCGCTCATGGCCGCCGTCGTCACGCCCTGCCCGAAGGCGGGGGTGGCACCGAGGGCGATGAAAAGGAGAGTGAAACAGACGAAGATCAGCTTAGCCGGGAGAAGCTGAGCGGTCCGATGCATGCTTTCCACCTCTGCATTTGATTAAGTTGGAAACGGGAGGAAGAAGCGCCGCACTGCCGGCAGGAGAAGCGTGGGAAACGCGCCGACGGCTTTTCTCTACGTGCCGCATATTAACGAAACGTGACGCCGCTCGCAACTAAAGAATACCGAAGCAAAAGAATGGCTGCCGAGATTCCCACCCGTCTCCCCAAACTGACGCTCCGCCCCGCTGAGGAGGCTGATGTGCCCCTCATCCTCGCCTTCATCAAAGGCCTCGCCGACTACGAGCGACTCGCCCACGAGGTCGTCGCCACCGAAGACAAGTTGCAAGAGACGCTTTTCGGTGAACACCCGGCGGCGGAGGTGATGCTCGCCTTTTGGGAGGGCGAGCCGGCGGCCTTCGCGCTTTTCTTCTCCACCTATTCCACCTTCCTCGCCCGGCCCGGCCTCTACCTCGAAGACCTGTTCGTGAAGCCGGAGATGCGCGGGCGCGGGGTTGGGCGGGCCCTCCTGGCCTACCTCGCCCGCCTCGCAGTGGCGCGTCGCTGCGGGCGGCTGGAGTGGGCCGTGCTCGACTGGAACGCCCCCGCCATCGGCTTCTACGAAACCCTCGGCGCTTTCGCGATGGACGGCTGGACCACCTACCGCCTCACCGGCGAGGCGCTCGAACGGCTGGCCGAAGCGTAGTACGCGATGCGTCTGGCATTTGAAGACCTTGATGTAGCACCTCTCTGTAAACATGAGATAGACTTGCCTCGTGGTAGAACTGCCTTTACATTATTTCGGAATGGCGTTCCGCCTTTGGTTTGCCGTCATTCGTGGAGGGGTTTGCTTCGAATGCTCGGGCGCCCGATTGCGCCTGTCTCGATTGGTTGGAGTGCGTACTCGATAGAGGGATAACTACGCTACGAACCAATTTATAGCACGGAGGGCGAAACCATGGTTCCCTCCTTTAGGCATGTCCGAGTACAGCCTTTCACGTGCTCATCTCGCAGCGTATCCTGTTTACTGCGAGCGAGGCTGAAGGGCGCCATGCTGGCGATAACCCTGCTGTTTTCGACGAGCGTGCTCGGTCAGGCTCTTCGCACAGGGTATTCGGAGGCAGGCCACTTCTTGACGCAAACCTTTGGTCCCGGCGATTACGGCGCCGATCCATACGTCTGGTATGCCGCGCAGGGCAGCGGCGGGCTGATGTACTTCGCCAATCTTAAGGGCGTGCTCGAGTTTGATGGGATCAGGTGGCAAACCATCCCGGTGGGTCAGGCGGTTGTTCGTTCGGTTGCAGCCGATGCAGAGGGACAGATCTACGTGGGCGCCAACGGGGATCTCGGCTATCTCGCGCCGGAGGCTGACGGACGGATGATCTTTGTTTCGCTCCGGGAGGAGATGGCCCTGGAAGACCGTACGTTCAAAGACGTATGGCAGCTTCTGTCAACTTCCCACGGATTGTACTTCTGTACCGAAACGCACATTTTCAGATGGTCTCCTGCAACCGGCCTGCATACGTGGCGCGGCAACTTCCACAAAGCCTTTGCTTTGCGAGACACGGTCTACGTCCGTCATTGGGAGCAGGGGCTGGTGCGCCTCGATGAAGACGGGTTGCACCCCGTGCCGGGGGGCGAGCGCTTTATCCGCACGGCCGTCACCGCCATGTTGCCCTATGGCCCGGCCCGAATGCTGGTTGCTACGGACGGAGGCGCCCTTTTCCTCTATGACGGCACGGGGTTTACCTCTTTCGTGACGGAGGCCGATGCCTTTCTGCGGGCCAACCTTCCTGCCTATTACGCCTTTGCATCGTTGCCCCAAGGCGTGTATGCGCTGGGAACACGGCACGGCGGCGTGGTGCTTTTCGACCGCGCAGGCCGGTTGTTGCGCATTGTAGATGAGACGACGGGACTGCGTAACAACAAGGTTTACTTCATCCAGGAGGATCATCAGGGTGGCTTA
>JAHEMB010000623.1 GCA_024643915.1 Rhodothermaceae bacterium
GAGGGCGACGTTGAAGGTCATCCGTAGGAGCGTCGCCTTGGGCACGCCGAAGCGGGCGGCCTCCAAAACGAGGTAGGCCGAGAGCGCCAGCCCCGCCAGGTCGCCGAAGCCGGGGATGAGGCCGATGACGGCGTCGTAGCCGACGCGGTAGTCGGTGCCGGGCAGGCGGATAGAGGCATCGAGCAGGTAGCCCAGCCGGTCGAGCCTTTTCAGCCGGGGGTCGTCGGCTTGCGCGAGGCCGGTCGCGGCGTGCGGCGCAGGTTTCGCCATGGAAGGATCGGAAGCGAGTGGGGGAGGGCGCGGACCGCATTCCCAACGCTGCCCGACCGGGCGAAGATTCTGGCTGGCGCTGTGAGGATCTGGTAGCCTATGGGGAGCTTTCGGCCTGTGGCGGGGGGCAAAAAAGAGGCCTGGTGGCCCCAAAAAGGCACGCTCGAATCGCTCCGGGAATTCCATTTGACCGTGCTCCTTATGCTTTCCTTCCTGTACCGTCTGTCGCTTCAACATGCGCGCTGAATGTTGCCGTGGAGAGGGGGGTGCCGCGCAGGATCAGGACAGCACCAATCTGAGCGGGCGTGAGACGAACCTCAAGGAATAAAAAGTCTGCCACGCTTGTGGAAAAGGAGCGGTGCCTCTACAGATTGAGTCGCTTCGATCCTATCTTGCCTGACCGCGACCACGCCACCGATGGGCCGCCGATGCGATGAGCTACTGTCTCCAACGCTTTCTGTGCTTCTGCCTCCTCGCCGGCTGCCTGGCCGGGTGCGACTCGGATATCGACGAGCGCTTTTCGCCTTTCGGCACCTGGCAACTCGACGGCGCTTCGTTCTACCTCGTCGTTACGGAAGACGCCTTCACCGAATACGACTGGCGCGGCGATGAAGGAGCCAACGCCATGGCCTGTTACACCATCCGCCGCCTTGAAGTGATGCGTGTCGTCGGGCGCAACTACACGCTGCGCAACACCAGCCGCCCCGGCGCCGATCCCCTCGAAGTGCGTGCCGTGCCCGACGGCGACCTGCTGACCCTCACCACTTTCGTCCCGCAACTCGACGCGTCTTTCGTTCGCCTCTTTGGGCGTATCAGCCCTGAACCCCAGGTGTTCTCGCCGGAGTGCCCGGCCGGGTAGCTCCGCCCGAGGGGAGGAGCTTTTGCAGGCGTCGAGCCACGCTTCACCGGCAGCGCCGGTCACTGGTCATTAGAATGATGATATGCCAAGATGGTCTATCCAATGCCCAATGACCAGGTCACGCTACTGCGCGTCGAAGAGGCGTTGCCAGCGGGCGTGGTTCTGGTCGTAGGTCCTGCGTAATTCGGCCAGGATTTTCTTCACGTCCTCGTCGTCGCGGTAGGCGGCCCAGGCGGGGTTGGCGGCGAACCACGGGTAGTTTTCGTTGCCCAGGTAGATGGCCTTTCGCAGCCAGTGGAGCGCCTCCCGACGATCCTGCAAGACAGCGTAGTAGGTGGCGAGGCGGTAAGCCGTCTGGCAGTCCGCCGCTGCCGATGCCCGCATCGCGTCGGTGATGAGCGCCGAGGCCTCTTCCCGGCGACCGGCGAGGAGGTAGGCGGTGGCGAGGGTGGGAAAGGCCAGCCGCAGTTCCGGCTCATCGGCCACCACCGACTCGAGGGCAGCGACGGCCTCTTCGATCTCGCCGCTGCGGAGCAGCCAGGTGCCGAGGGTGGTGCGGAGGAGGGCATGGCGCGGCTCGAGGGCCAGCCCCCGGTTGAGTTCCATGCGCGCCTCCTCTAACCGCCCCTGGTAGAGGTGGATGCGCGCGCGGTAATTGTAAACGCGCGCCGCCAGAGAGGGGTTGAGCCGCAGCGCCATCCCGAAGGAACGGAGGGAGGCGTCCAGCAGCCCGTCGAGGAGGAGGCCAACGCCTGCGCCAAGGTGCACCTCGGCGTCGTGCGGGTGGGCGTTGATTAGGTATTGCAAGTCGTGGCGGGCCGTCTCTTTCTCGCCGCGCCAAAGGAGGGCATAGGCGTGGTAGAGTTTCGCCTCGACGTGACCGGCATCGAGCGCGAGGGCGTGCTCCAGGTGCCGCTGCGCCGCCATAAGATGCTCCAGCCCTCCGAAGCCGTGCCGGACGACCTGTAAATGCGCAATGCCCAGCCCTGCGTGCGCCGGGGCGTATGCCGCCTCGCGCTCCACTACCTCGGCGAACTTGGTTAGCGCCTGTTCGAGATCCTGGTGGTTCGTCGCGCGCAACGAGAAGCTTGTCAGCAGCGCCCGCGCCTCCAGGTATTCCTCTGACGTTTCTTCCGGTAAGGTGAGCCTGCCGTTTTTCTCAGATCTGCCGCCTGCGGAGGCGGCTTCGCCGTGCTCCGGCCCTCCTTCGCTGAGGGAATCCGACGTGCGGAGGGCCGTGAAGACTTCTTCGGCAATCTGACGCTGCACGGCGACGAGGTCGAGCGAAGGGACGTCGAGGGTGCCGCCTGTGCGGAGGGTCTTGGTGGCGACCTCGAGGAGTTGCCAATTGAGCGTGAAATGGCCTTCGGCGCGAGAAAACGTGCCCGCCAGCACCGTCTCCGCGCGTAACCGCCTGCCAGCCTCGATGGGGTCGATGGCCTCATTAGCGACGGAGAAAAGCGCGCCGGGTGGCCGCACTACTACCGCAGGCAGCCGTGCCAGTCGCGTGGCGATGGCATCGGCAAGGGCCAGGCCGTAGTAGCGGCTCGGGTGCGTCGGCTCAATCTCCTGGAAGGGCAGCACTGCGATGGAATTCTTGGGCGGCTTCACTGGTTTGCCGGCGAACAGGCGGTCGAGCAGACCGGGTTTCTCGTCGGCGCCCGGCGCGGGGGCAGGCAGCACAGCCGAAGCCTCACCCGGCAGCACGCCCGTCTCCAGGTCCAGTGTTTTCATCAGCGTTTTGAGTGCATCGCGCACTTCCGTAGCGTGGCGGTAGCGGTTCGCCGGCTGCTTTTCAAGCACCTTCAGAAGCATCTCCTGAAGTTCGGGCGCTACGTCTTCGCGTACGGCGGCGGGCGGAGCCGGGTCGCGGTACTGGATGGCCGTGGCGATCTGCGCGGGCTGCACGTTGGGTATCCAGAACGGATGTGTGCCCGTGATCATCTCGTAGAGGATGACGCCGAGGGAGAAGAGATCGCTCTGTTCGGTACTGCGGCGCGTGACGAACTGCTCC
>JAHEMB010000624.1:0-1599 GCA_024643915.1 Rhodothermaceae bacterium
GCGAGCTACGGCTGAGCTACCTGATCCAGCGCGTCGGGAGCTGGCAGGGGCTTACCAACATGGTCATCCGCCGAGCGGCGCGGTGGCCGGCTGTGGCCGACGTCATCTCCTGCATGTTCGACGAGCTCGACGGCGAGACCGGCAAGCTAGTAGCCTCGCCGCTCCTCTACCTCCGCCTGATCCCGATGCTCTTCGGCTTCGGTGGCCGCGCCCGCACCGGGCAGGCGGCCTGAGGGGTTGTGCGAAGCGGCCTCGGAGGCATACGAACGTGCTACCTCGCACCGGCGCAGCCGTTTTGTATGGAAGAATGGTGTTAGGGGCGTGTGGGGGTGAAGGAGGATCTCTAGCATCACACGAATGGAAATAAATATGTACGACGCAATTGTGGTGGGGGCCGGGCCGGGCGGGGCGACGGCGGCGGCTTTCATGGCCGAAGCGGGGCTGAACGTGTTGCTGCTCGACAAGGCCTCCTTCCCGCGCGACAAGACCTGCGGCGACGCCATCAGCGGCAAGAGCATGTACGTGCTGCGCCGCCTCGGCCTCGTCGATAAGCTTCACCAGATCGATCAGGTGGGCGCCTGGGGCATCACCTTCACCTCTCCCTCCAACGACACCCTCACCTTCGAGGCGCCGCCCCTGCCGGAAGCGCCCGGCTTCCTCTGCGCGCGCGAGGTTTTCGACACGATGATCGTGGAGAAAGCCGTCGAGGCCGGCGCCGAGCTCTGGCAGGGCGCCACCGTCGAGGCTCTCCTCCATCAGGAAGACGAGGCGCCCGACCGAGTCACCGGCGTCGTGGTCAAGCACCAGGGCCGACGCCAGGAGGTCCACGCCTCGCTCGTCGTCGGCGCCGACGGCGCCTACTCCGTCGTCGCCCGCGAACTCGGCATGAAACAGCTCGAAGAAAAACATTACCTGGCAGCCGTGCGCGGCTACTACCGGGGCGTGACGGGTTTCCACAAGCCGGGGCACATCGAGTTGCACTTCGTCAAGGAGGCAATCCCGGGCTACTTCTGGCTCTTCCCGATGGCCAACGGCCTGACCAACGTCGGCGTAGGCATGCTCAGTGCCCAGATCAAGAAGCGCCAGGTGCGCCTCAAGCCCCTCCTGGAGGAACTCACGCAGCACGAGCGCTTCCGGGCACGCTTCGCCTCGGCCGAGGCGGTGGGCAAGGTGCGGGGGTGGGGGTTGCCGCTGGGGTCGAAGCCGCGTCGGATGGCCGGTCCGGGCTGGATGTTGGTCGGGGACGCGGCGAGCCTGATCGATCCGTTCACGGGGGAGGGGATCGGCAATGCGATGCTGAGCGGGTACCACGCGGCGCAGTGGGGGGTGAAGGCGTGCGCGGCGGGCGACTTCTCCGCTGCCTTCCTGAAGGGCTATGAACGCGACGTCCTGCGCGACCTCAAGGGCGAGCTACGGCTGAGCTACCTGATCCAGCGCGTCGGGAGCTGGCAGGGGCTTACCAACATGGTCATCCGCCGGGCGGCGCGGTGGCCGGCTGTGGCCGACGTCATCTCCTGCATGTTCGACGAGCTCGACGGCGAGACCGGCAAGCTAGTAGCCTCGCCGCTCCTCTACCTCCGCCTGATCCCGATGCTCTTC
>JAHEMB010000624.1:1609-3137 GCA_024643915.1 Rhodothermaceae bacterium
GGGATCGGCAATGCGATGCTGAGCGGGTACCACGCGGCGCAGTGGGGGGTGAAGGCGTGCGCGGCGGGCGACTTCTCTGCTGCCTTCCTGAAGGGCTACAAGCGCAGCCTGATGGGCGAGATGCGCAAGGAGCTGCGCCTCAGCCACACCCTCCAGCGCCTGAGCCAGTGGCACTGGCTGCTCAACAAGGTCGTCCGCAAGGCCTCCCGCACGCCTGAGATCGCCGAAGCCATCACCTACATGTTCGAAGACGTCGACGAGCGCAAGAAGCTGGCCTCCCCGCTGTTCTACCTGCGCCTGCTGACGAGCTAGGGCGGGGCAGGCGCAACTGCGCGGCGCTGGCATAGCGCTGTACTACAATCTGCCAGCCGCCCCTGCCGCCGGGTGTCTCGGTCACGAAAACCTCAGCGGCTACGGCCAACGCGCTCAGCAACAACCCCACCAGCAGGCGCCCGGCCGGCATGGAGATCTAGGAGTTAGCTCCCTGCATCGATAGCAGCGTGTGATTTATTTCACGTGTATCATGCGCCGGACTCGGACGGCAGCTTCGTCGGCCCGGCGAACCTGTCCGAGCCGGAGGACGGCCGCACCGTCTCCTGGGAAACGTCTCCTGGGAAAATGATTACCTGGAAAACGCAGAGATTACCTTCTTGCCCGGCGGAGTGCTCCGTTCCCGAGTATTAGCGCACCGACATTCGTGAGGTAATCGAGCGACCGTATCGGATCATTTATCGGTCTAACGGAAGATCAGATAGACGTGCTTTCAGTGGTTCACAGCGCGCAGCATTTGCCTCCGTGGTTCCAAAATAGCCGGTACGAGACGAATTTGGATTTGGTGAGGCCGAGTTTTTGAGAGCAACTCGCCTTGCTCTCGGCCTGCGGGGACGCGCCGCTAATAATGCAGGGGACAGATGGTAGGACGGAGATGTTGCGTGATGGTCGCGTCACAGGCGATAGGAGGCGGATCAAAGCGACCCCGCAGCGATGCAAAGAATAAGGCCCTGAGTGGCCTGTCACGCACCCCACCTTCCTCCTAACTTCCCCTCCGACATGAACGTCCTGATGATCCTCACGTCCCACGACGAACTCGGCGACACCGGCGAGAAGACCGGATTCTGGCTTGAAGAGTTTGCCGCACCCTACTACGTGTTCAAGGATGCCGGCGCCACGGTCACGCTCGCCTCGCCCCGGGGCGGCCAGCCGCCGCTCGACCCTAAGAGCGACACCCCCGATGCGCAGACCGACGACACGCGCCGGTTCCGCGAGGACGACGAGGCGCAGGCCGCCCTGGCCTCGACGCACCGGCTCGCCGATGTCTCGGCGGATGACTACGACGCCATTTTCTACCCCGGCGGCCACGGCCCGCTGTGGGACCTGGCCGAGGACGCCACATCCATCGCGCTGATCGAGAACGCTATTGCTGCCGGCACCCCGGTCGCCGCGGTCTGCCACGCGCCCGGCGTCCTGCGCCACGTCAAGAACGCCGATGGGACGCCTCTCGTGAAGGGCAAGCGCGTGACCGGCTTCA
>JAHEMB010000036.1 GCA_024643915.1 Rhodothermaceae bacterium
TCCGGGCGCGAGGCAGGGTACTACGGGCCGTTTGTTGACCTGTCGCCTCCTATTCGTGCCGCTGCCGAAGCTCGCCCGTCTTTTGAAATGACCCCGCCGCCCTCTCCCGGCACGCGCCCCCTGCTCCAACAGAGTTTGTTGATCGCAGGCATCCTGTTCATCGCTGTGAACCTGCGGCCCGCGCTGGCCGCCGTCGGGCCGGTCATCGGCGACATCCGGCAGGACACCGGGCTGTCGAACACCGCACTGGGGTTTTTAACGACGCTGCCGCTTCTGGCTTTCGGCGTCGTCTCCGCCTTCACGCCCCTCGTCACGCGCCGCCTGGGCATCGAGGGGACGCTAGCGGCGGCGCTGCTGCTGCTGGCGGTGGGGATTCTGCTGCGGGTCTTCCCTTCGGTGCTGCTGCTTTTTGGCGGCACGGCTTTGCTGGGCATCGCCATCGCCCTCGGCAACGTGCTGCTGCCGAGCCTCGTCAAGCGCGACTTCCCCCAGCGGACTGGCCTCATGACGAGCGCCTATTCCAGCATGATGGGGCTGGGGGCGACGTTCGGCGCGGGCCTCAGCGTGCCGCTGGCGGGCGTGGTCGGGTGGCGCTGGGCGCTCGGGGCGTGGGCCCTCGTGGCGGTCGTTGCCCTGGGGGTGTGGCTCTCTCAACTCAAGGACCGGACGATGCCCCGCCATACGGTGGGCTTCAGGAAAGCGCTCAAAGACCTGGGGCGCACGCCCCTCGCCTGGTACATCGCCCTCTTCATGGGCTTGCAGTCGCTCACGTTCTACGTCATCCTGGCTTGGCTGCCCGACCTCCTCCAGAGCCGTGGGTTTGGCGCGGGCTACGCGGGGTGGATGCTCGCCCTTTCGCAGGGCGCCGGCATCCTGGGCACCCTCATCGTGCCCACGTGGGCGGGCCGCCTGGACGATCAGCGGCGCATTGTGTGGGGGCTCGTCCTGCTGGAGGGCGCCGCGCTGCTGGGGCTCCTTTCACCCGGCGAGGCCCTCGTGCCCGTGTGGGTGGCGCTCATCGGCTTCGTCCTCGGCGGCACCTTTGGGCTGGCCCTCCTCTTCATCGTCCTGCGCACGACGGACACCGAGACAGCTACCGAACTCTCAGGAATGGCGCAGTCGGTCGGCTACCTGCTGGCCGCCACCGGCCCCACGCTCGTGGGTTTCCTGCACGATGTGACGCGCACCTGGTCGGGTCCTTTGCTCTTCCTGTTGGTCGTCCTCCTGGCCAAGCTGGCGATGGGGCTGGGGGCGGGGAAGCCGCAACGCATTCACCGGTAACCCGCGAACGTCCTCGGCCTCCAGCAATCATTGCTCATTGTTAATTGCAAATTGCTCCTTAAAGGCCAGCAGGCGGAGCGCGTTGAAGACGACGACGAGTGTGCTGCCCTCGTGGAGGGCCACCGCCGGGCCGATGCCCAGACCGAAGATCGTCGCCGGCACTAGGAAGGCCACCATCCCCAGGCTCATCCACAGGTTTTGTTTGATGATGCGGCTCGTCTGCCGTGAGAGGCCCACGGCGAAGGGCAGGTGGGCGAGGTCGTCGGCCATGAGGGCCACATCGGCGGTTTCGAGGGCCACGTCGCTGCCGGCGGCGCCCATTGCGATGCCCACTGTCGCGTTCGCCATCGCGGGTGCGTCGTTGACGCCGTCGCCCACCATCGCGACTTTTTCTTCCTGACGGAGCTGCCGGATCGTTTCGACCTTGTCGTCTGGCAGGAGGTCTCCGCGCGCCTCGTCGAGGCCCACCGCGCGGGCGACGGCCTCAGCCACGCGCTGGTTGTCGCCGGAGATCATGACCATGCGCCGGACGCCGATCTCGCGCAGCCGGGCGAGGGTGGCGGCGGCGGCCTCGCGTGGGGTGTCCATCAAGCCAAGCACCCCCAGGTAGCGCGCCCCGCGGCGGATGATCATCGTGGTGCGCCCCTCGCGTTCCAGCGCCTCGGTCTTCTCGATGAGCGCCGGCGGGAGGGCCGGGCCGTCGATCTCGCGGAAAAGGTCGTCCTTGCCGATGAAGACGGCCTCGCCGTTTAGCGTTGCCTTGATGCCGCGTCCGGTGAGGCTCTCCAGGTCGTGCGCCGTCTCCATTGCCTGCCCATCCAGCCGTTCCTGTCCGAACGCCACCACGGCGCGGGCGAGGGGGTGGTCAGACAGTTTCTCTACGGCGACGGCGGTGCGCAGCAACGCGTCCTCGCTCGTGTCCTCGAAAGGCACAACATCCGTCACGCGCGGCCTGCCCTCGGTGAGGGTGCCCGTCTTGTCGAAAGCGATGGCTGAGAGGGTACCGAGGTTTTCGAGCGGCCCGCCGCCTTTGATGAGGGCGCCGCCGCGCCCGGCGCGGGCGATGCCGCTGAGGACGGCGCTGGGCGTGGCGATGGCGAGAGCGCACGGGCTGGCCGCCACGAGGACCGCCATTGCCCGGTAGAAGCTCGCGCTGAACGGTTCGTCCACGACGAGCCAGGCGAAGAGCAGCAGCCCCACAAGGACCAGCACGGCGGGCACGAAAACGCGCTCGAAGCGGTCCGTGAAGCGTTGCGTAGGGCTGCGCTCCGTCTCGGCCTCAGTTACCATCTGCACCACGCGGGCGAGGGTCGATTCGCCGGCGCGTTTGGTCACCACCACTTCGAGGGCGGCGGGGCCGTTGATCGTCCCCGCGAAGACGCGGTGCTCCGGGGCGAGCCCTTGCCAGTTCTTCAGCGCGGCCTCCGGGTCGTCCACGGGCTGCTTGTCAGCCGGCACGCTCTCGCCCGTGACAGGGGCCTGGTCGACGGCGCTGTTGCCTTTCAACACGAAGCCGTCGGCGGGCAGGCGCTCGTTGGTGCGGACGAGGACCGTATCGCCCACGGCCAGGTCCTCCACGGGGATCTCGCGCTCCGCCCCGTCGCGGCGCACCATGGCGGTGTCCGGGGCGAGATCGGCGAGGGCTTCGATGGCACGGCGGGCGCGGCCCATCGCGTAGTGTTCGAGGGCGTGGCCGAGCGAGAAGAGGAAAAGCAGGAGCGCCCCTTCGAGCCATTCGCCGAGGGCGGCGGCGCCTGCTGCTGCCACCAACATCAGAAAGTCGATCTCGAACCGGCCCGCCCGGACCGAGCCAATGGCCTCGCGGAGCGTGTAGAAGCCCCCGAAAAAGTAGCCGCCGACGTACAGCGCGAGGGACGCTCCTCCCGCCACGCCCTCGACGAACGAGAGCCCGAAGCCGAGCCCCACGCAGACGCCCGAAAGGATGGCGAAGATCAGCTCCGTCCGCTCGCCGAAAAGGCCGCCGTGCGCGTGCTCGCCCTCGGCATGATCGTGCTCGCCCTCGGCATGATCGAGCGCCTCCACCTCGGCGCGTGGGCGGCGCGGCTCTGCCAGCTCCACGCCCAGCGCCTGCAGCGCGTCGCGCAGCCGCTCCGCGTCGGTCTTCGCGCGGTCGAACTCGATGCGCAGGGGGCCGCCTGCGTTGGCTTCGGCCTCCAGCACGCCGTCAAGCTTTTTCAGCCGCTCCGTCACGGTGCGCGCCCGCCGCTGGTGTTGGAGTCCATGCTGCACGGGCCAGACGACGTGCCCGAAGCGATCCGTGAGGTGCGCCCCGGCCTGCTCGGCCCGGTTGCGGATGCGGGCGAGCGAGACGGCCTCGGGGTGGTAGTGGATGCAGAGCTTGGCCGGCTCACAATTTTTCGGCAGCACCACGTGCGCCCGCTCCACCCCGTCGATGCCGCCGATCGTCTCGGTCAGCCGGTCCACACACGCGTCGCGCGCGTCCGGCACGTCGGGCAGCAGCACGGGCAGATCCAGGCGAAGTTTTTCCGGCATGACGAACGGATGGAGGATGGAGGATCGAAGATAGAGGATGGCGGGCGGTCAGGCCAGGGGCATTCTTTCAATCAACCTCGGCCACCATCGACCAGGAAAGCCCGGTGAGCCGAAGCGCACCGGGCTTTTCTGTGTTTAGTGTTCAAAGGAGCGGGGCGCCCTCAGTGAGTGGCGCCATTCTCCATGATTTCCTCGCCGTACTCGGGCAGGTCCACCTTGCGCACGAACTCGCGCAGGAACCAGGCCTGCTTCTCGTGAGCGCGCAGGTATTCGATGACGAGGTCCTGCGTGGCGGGGTCGTCCTCGAACTCATTGGCGGCCTTGCGCAACTCGTCCGCGTATTTGGCTTCCATCTGAAAGGCCTCGTGGGCGATGGGCAGGTCGTCGTAGAGCGACTCGTCGGGGTCGGGCAGGAGCTTGCGCTCGGCAAAGACGCGCGGGTTCCAGACGGGCTCGCCGCCGAGAATACGGACGCGCTCGCCGAAGTCGTCGATCTCCTGTTCCAGCACTTCCATGTGCTGATCGAATAGCCCGTGGAGCGGCTGGAAGTGCGGCCCCGTCACCATCCAGTGATAGCGCTTATAGAGGTCCTCGAAATAAAGCGCCGTCGCCAGGAGGTCGTTCAGCCGGTCGGTGATGGTTTCGTCGACATCATGAATAATGGGTCTAAGGTTTTTCATCAATCTGTGTCGTAGGGTTGTTGTAGTTGTGCTATTTCACGTACTACACCCTTTGAAATGAAGACCTTGCACCCGATGATTCGGCGTGCTTGTAACGTGCCGGAAAGGAATGTTTAGTAGTGGAAGAAGGGGGGGAAGGGGGAGTGGCGAGTCGAAGAAACGACGAACGAAGGCAACGAAGACCGTCAAGGCAGTGCCGATACCAAAGCCTCTTCGATTCTTCGATTCTTCGACTCCTCGTTTCCTCGAGGATCCTACTCAGTGCGTTGCCAGCGGAGGCCGTCGCCTTCGAGGAGGCCGTAGGTGTCGGCGAAGCCGGCGGGCACCTCGACGACGTACCGGGCCGGGGCGCGGGAAAGGATCGTTTCCTGGGAGAGCGGCTTGGCGTACTTGGCGATGCTGACGATGTGGGAGTCGGCGCTGACGAAAATGAGGTCGATGGAGAGGGGCGTGTTGGCCATCCAGAAGCCCTGCGGCTCCTCCCGGTCGAAAACGAAGAGCATGCCGCCTTTTTCGGGGAGGGAGGTGCGCTGCATCAGCCCACGTGTCCGCGCCGAATCTGTCTCGGCGATCTCGATGTCGATGGTGACGACCTCCTGGTCGCCGCTCGTGAAGGTCAGCGTGCCGTCTTTGCGGAAGGAGATCATAGTTTCGCTTTCCTCAGGCGGCTCCGCGCCGGGCTCGGTCTGGCACGCGGCGAGGAGGCAAAGGGTGAAGAGGGACAGGACCAGAAAACGCATGAGGAAAAACGAGCTTGATGAAAGAATTGGCACGCTTACGGCAGGCGCTGCCACCGGATGCGGGTGCTGTCGGAGAGGCCGTGGCGGTCGGCAAAGCCGGCCCGCACCTCGACGACGAACTGCGCCGGGCCGTCGGAGCTGATCATGTCCTCGGAGAAAGGCCGCGTGCGCCGCGCGATGTTAACCACCGTGGAGTCCGCGCCGACGAAGATGATGTCGAGCGGCAGGGGCGTGTTCCGCATCCAGAAGCTGCGGGGCGCGGCCTCGTCATAGGGAAAGATCATGCCGCCCGCCGGGGGTAGACTGCGCCGCTGCATCAGCCCGCGCACCTGCGCCGAGTCGCCCTCGGCAATTTCGAGGTCGATGGTAGCGAGGGGCGTACCGTCCGGGCGGAGGAACGTGAGGGTGCCGTCTTTCTGAAACGGAATCTCCGTCTGGATCACCGGCAGTTTTTTATCGTCCGTGTCGCACGCGCCCAGGAGGGGCAGCGCCAGGCACAGCAGAAAGAAGGCAACACGGGGCATGGCCGCTCGGTTATGTTTACGGAGGAACGGAATCACGTGGGAATCTATTGCTCCGGCTCGAAGAGGCCGTCCATCAGCAGCCGCTCAGTGACGGCGTCGGCGAGGGTTTTGCCGTTGTCGGTCAGGCGCAGGCGGCCCTCGGACTGCGTCACCAACTCCTCGCTTTCGAGCCATGCCAACTCGTCGGCTTTCTCGAAGAGCAGGTCCGCGCCGTAGCGCTCGGCGAAGTAGGCGAGGTCGAGGCCGTCGCCGGTGCGGAGGCGAAGCATCAGATACTCGTTGGCGAGGTCGTCGAGGCTGAGGGCTTCGCGGAAATCCAGGGGCGCCTCGCGCTGGGCGAGGAAGCCCTCGTAGCGACGGAGGTTGCGGAGGTTGGCCCAACGGTGCGCCGGCAGCCCCGTCCACCAGAACGAGTGCGCCGACGGCCCAAAACCCAGGTAGTTGGCGTGCTCCCAGTAGCGGCTGTTATGGAGGGCGCGTTGGCCCGGCCGGGCGAAGCTCGAAATCTCGTAGTGCTCGTAGCCGCGTGCGCGCAGGTAGTCCATCGTAAAAAGGTAGCGTTCGCGCATCGTCTCCTCGTCGGCGGGCGTCACGAGGCCGCGCTCCACCTGCTTGTGAAGGGGCGTGCGCGGCTCCACCGTCAGGCCATAGGCGGAGAGGTGTGGCGCCTCCAGGCGGACGGCCTTCTCCAGGTTCGCCCCCCAGTACTCGAACGGCTGCTCCGGCAGGCCGAAGATGAGATCGAGCGAGAAGTTGTCGAAGCCCGCCGTGCGCGCCAGGCCCACGACCGTCTCGGCCTGCGCCGCCGTGTGGCTACGGTTCATGAAGTCGAGGTCCGCCTGGAAGAACGACTGCACGCCGATGCTGAGACGGTCCACGCCCAGGCTCCGCAGCCCTCGCAGGTAGTCCACGTCCACGTCCTCAGGATTCAACTCGAAGGTGACCTCCTGCACGCCGCCCGTGTCGAAATGGTCGTCAATCGTGCGCAGCAGCCGGGCGACATCGTCGAGATGAAGAAGGGACGGGGTGCCGCCGCCGAAGTAGATCGTCTCGACGGGCTCCTTCGGGCCGTAGGTATGGCCGTAGTGCTCGATCTCGGCGCACAGGGCTTGCATGAAGCCCGCGTGCGTCTGCTGCGTGGTGACGAAGTAGAAGTCGCAGTAGACGCAGCGTTGCGAGCAGAAGGGAACGTGGAGGTACAGGCCGGCCATCGACAGGGGTTGAGCAGACTTCAGAACGGAGCGACGAAACACACGTCGCGTCGGAGAGAAAGTTCAGAGAGCTGTCGGAGTGAGAACGAATTTGTGGATAGGCTATGCCCTCACCCGGCCCGCTTTTCCTCTTCGTCCAGCACGCGGTAGGCGATGGCCTGGGCCAGGGCCGGGGCGTTGCCCCAAGCGCGGTTGTTGGCGATCACGTTGAGCAAAAAGTCCTGCCGTTCGGCCTGGAAGGCGAGGGCGGTGGCGTCGAGCACCATGCCGCGCGCCTGCTCCGTCTCGGACAGTTCCGGCACCGCCTGGTCGAACGGATAGGCCGCCGCGTAGGCGTCGGCGTAGGGAGTGTTGAGGGGCGTCAGCAGGCGGCTGACCACACTCCCGTCGGCGGCCGTGAAGCGCTCGCCGCTCAGGCTCCATTGCTTGCGGATGGGCGGCAGCCACGTCCAATGGCTGAAGACGAACCCCAGCCCCCGGTCCTCCAACCACGCGAAGTAGGGCGGCGCCAGCAGGTGCGGCGACCGCAACTCCAGATGCGCCTGCACGTCGGTCGGGATCTCCTTGAAGAAGCCATCCAACTCGGCCACGTTCTGCTGCGGGTCCGGGCTTTCCGAGACGCGCTGGTACTCCTGCTCGAACAGGATCCCGGCCAGGCGGTCGCCCAGCAGGTTGAGGGCGGGCTCGTGGAAAAGCTGGGTATAGGCAGCGGCGTTGAGGAAGTGCGCGTTGTCATCGTACCGCGGCTTGCCACCCGTGTTGCGCCGGAGGGTCCGCGCGAAGAACATCTGCGGCGCTTTCAGCAGGAAGGCGGCGTCGTCGGGCGCGTACTCGGCGTATTGCTGGAGGACGAAGAAATTGTTCGAGGGCTCGCCGTCGGCCTCGCGGAGGGGGCGGTAGAAGGTGAAGTCGAGTTCCAGCACGCCGAAGTGGTCGAAATAATCGACCACCGATTCCACCGGCAGGGTGCGCTCCTCAAACGTCTGCCCCTTCAGCTTGCGCCGCCGCGTCTTGACCTTCGCCGCGTATTCGTCTTCCGGGTAGATCTGCCCGAGCCAGCCCGCATACCGGTCGCTGGCTGTGCCGAAACGCACGTTCGGATGCACCTCGCGGAAGTCGTGGCCGGCCACGCGCTCCCGCCGCGCCGCAATCGAGAAATCGTCCATAGTTTACGTGTGGACGTGTGAAGGTTTGGACGTATGGACGAGGATGAAGCAGAAGAAATCGTCCATACGTTCAAGCGTCCATTCGTTCCGCCTCTACCACGGGTGTGCCGTTGCGCTGGCCGTCGCCGGCTTGGGCGGCTTCGTGGGCGGCCTCGCGGCGGCGGCGCAGCGTTTTCTGCACCTGGTGCATAGAGAGGTAGACGCCGAGGGCGATGAAGATGTAGTAGCCGAGGAAGCGCCACGCAAACAGGGTAGGGGCGACGACGGCCTTGGGCATGAGCGGGCCGATGAAGAGGGCATAGAGCCCTTCGAGGCCGCCCGAGCCGCCGGGGGTGGGCAGGATGATGGAGCCGAGCGTGAGCGCCAGCGTCCGCATCAACGCCAGGAATTTATCGAGTTCGGGAAAAACGCTCCAGATGATAAACACGACGAGGAGGTAACGCCCGATCCACGTGCCGAGTGTCAGCAAAAAGCCATTGATGTAGAAGGAGGGCGGCTGGCCCCGGAGGATGCGGGCGCGGTGCCGGAGCTGCTTCAACTCGCGCGCCGCCGGCTCCCTGAAGCGCCGCAGCCACTTCAGGCGGAACACCACGTCCACGAAGCGCTGGATGAGGTCGGGGCGGTAGAGGGTGGCGTATCCGAAGAGCACCACCCACGCCAGCATTCCCACGAAGTATAGCAGGAAGGCCCATGTGCCCACCGCGCCGAGCGAGGTGGGGATGATCGGAATCCAGAGGGCGGAGAGGAGGATCAGCGGGATGGTGAGGGCCAGCCAGAACTGATCCAGCAGCATCAAAAAAAGCATGAAGGCCGTCACCTCCCCTACGCGCAGGCCTGCGTCGCGGGCGATGTAGACCGTAGCGACAGGGCCGCCGCCGATGGCCGAGGGCGTCACGTTCGAGAAGAAATCCCAGGCAAGCTGCCCGTGCAGGCTCTGCATGAAGGTAAGCCGCCCGCGCGCCACGTACTGGAGCCGCCATGCGCCGAAGAGCACGCGCACCACCACCGTGCCCACCGCCGCCGCCATGAGCCAGGGATTAAGCTGCCCGACGAGTTGCCCGAACGTTTCCGGCTCAAACGTGAAGTAGCCCACGACGAGCAGCACCACCAGGCTCAACACTACCGAGATGACGAGGTTGCGCACCGAAAATCCTTTCGGCTCCTGCGTCTCGTCGCCGTCCTCCTGCCAGACGGTCTCAGTGGCTATGTCGTTGTGCAGCGGCAAAAAGTCGAGGTTGGCAAGCGGGAAACAGGCAAAACAACAAAAGCCGTCGAACGATGACCGAGCGCTTTTGATTCAGGGCGCCTCGTTCTGCTCGATCACGTGGCGCAGCTTACGGTAGGTATCGCGGAGATCCTCGGGGATGACCTTTACCTGTCCGACCACCGGCATGAAGTTCGTGTCGCTCTGCCAGCGGGGGACGATGTGGACGTGCAGATGACGCGGCAGCCCCGCCCCGCCCGCCGTGCCCAGGTTCATTCCCACGTTAAACCCGTCGGGCCGGAGCGCTGCCTTCAGCCAGCCCAGACAGCGTCCCGTCGTCCGCGCGATCTCCACCTGCTCCTCGTCCGTCAGATCCTCGTACGCCGCCACCTCGCGGTAGGGGACGATCATCAGGTGGCCGTTGTTGTATGGGTAGAGGTTCATCAGCACGAAGACGCAGGCGCCGCGCCACAGGATCAGGTTCTCCTCGTCCCGCTCCTCCGCCGCCAACCGGGCGAAGAGCGACGGCCCGGCCTCGTCCGCCGTCTGCTCGAACGTTTCAACGTGCTGCGCCCGCCACGGGCTCCACATGCGGTCCATATCCCCGTGTCGATGGGTTGAGAAAGACGCAAAAAGGTACAAAGATCGCGCCACCGAAGGCGGTGAAACTCTCCGAAAAAGGACCATGTAGCGGAGCGTGGGAGCAAGGGGGAGTCGGAGAGCCAGGGAGTTGGCAATAGGCTATCGTGAAAGCATGACAGTGAGGGATGCTCATTCGTCCATTCGTCCATCGGGAAAAACATAACCGGCGACGGGGCGTTGCAGGGGCACGCTTTGAGGGCCGGAGGATGGCGTTTGTGGGGCGGCTGAAGGGAGGCTGTCACCGTGGGAGCGCATCGTTCGGCATTCGTCCCGAGCTTCTTCCCTTTATGCAGCGCACCATGTTTGATTTTCGCAGAGCCGACCTCCATACACACACGCTCCATTCGGACGGGCAGCTTGCTCCTACGGCCCTCGTGCATCTCGCGAGGGAGCGCGGCCTGCGCGCCCTCGCCGTCACCGACCACGATTGTATCGACGGGATCGAGGAGGCGCAGGCGGCGGGGCGGCGCGCGGGCGTCGAGGTGGTGACGGGCGTGGAACTGAGCGTGACGGTGGGGCCGGAGGAGGTTCACCTGCTCGGCTACTTCTTCGACCCGTCGCACGCCGGCTTGCGTAAACACCTGACGGCTTTCATCGAGCGGCGGCGGGAGCGGGCCGCAGGGATCGTCGACGCGCTCAACGGCCTGGGCCTTCCCCTCCGGTACGAGGACGTGCAGCGGCAGGCGCAGGGTAACGCCGTCGGGCGCCCCCACGTCGCCCAGGCGCTCGTCGAGGCGGGCTATGCCGCGACCTACCAGGACGCTTTCGAGCAGTATCTGCGGGATGGCGGGCCGGCCTTCGTCGCCAAGCCGCTCTTTCCAGCGCAGGAGGCACTTGGCTTGCTGCACGACGCGGGCGGCCTCGGCGTGCTCGCCCACCCCGGCCACTGGATCAGCGACCGCCTGCTCAAGGATCTCGTCCAGGCCGGCCTCGACGGCGTGGAAACGGTCCACCCCTCGCACGATGCGATGTTGACCCAATACTGGCGCCGCCACGCCCGCGCCTTCGGCCTCATCGAAACCGGCGGCTCCGACTACCACGGCTTTCGCCCGCAGGACGACGAAAACTTCGGCCGCTTCAGCATCCCCTTCGGCCAGCTAGAGAAAGTGCGGAGCGCAGAACGTGGAGTGCGGAATGGTTGTCGGGTGTGAGGTGTACCATTTGGGATGAAAACATTGGGCGTCGAACGCCGAAACGGTGTATGAAAGAAGGCTACCGGCTAACCGAAAGATATTACTCCGCACTCCGCACTCGAAACTCCGCACTTGACTAATGCCTGATTACGTGGAAGGCAACCTCGTGGCCGACGACGCAAGCTTCGCCGTGGTGGTGAGCCGGTTCAACACGTTCATCACTGAGCGACTGCTCGACGGGGCGCTCGACGCGCTCGAACGGCACGGCGCGGACATGGACCGCGTGACGGTGGCCTGGTGCCCCGGCGCCGACGAAATGCCCCTGGTGGCGCGGAAACTTGCCGACTCCGGGGCGTATGATGCCGTGATCTGCCTGGGCGCGGTCATCCGGGGTGCCACACCCCACTTCGATCTGGTCGCCGGGCAGGTGGCGGGCGGTGTCTCCCGCGTGGCCCTCGATACGGGCGTGCCCGTCCTCTTCGGCGTCCTCACGACCGACACCATCGAGCAAGCCGTGGAGCGCGCCGGGACGAAGGCGGGCAACAAAGGCGCCGAGGCTGCCGTCGGCGCCATCGAGATGATCAACCTGCTGCGCCAGCTCTGACAGCAAATCTTATCGCTCAAGAAAATCGTCCATACGTTCACACCCTTCTCTCAACCTCCTGCTGCCCATTGATTTCGTCGCTACGGTTTCGAAAGCTGATCTTCGCCCTTTCTCGCTTCGTTCTATGATTCGCGTTTCGCCTTCGCTACGCCTGACGGCGTGCTTGCTGCTGGTGAGCTTGTTTGTCCGTACGGCCCACGCTCAGATCGACCGCTGGACGGCGCACACGTCGATGCGGCTCGTCACCGACCTTGCCTTCTCAGGAGAGGCCGTGTGGGCGGCCACCACCGGTGGCCTCTTCAGCTACACGCCCGTCACCGGCGAGATCAGCCGCTTTACCGTGGCCGATGGGCTGCATCTGCCCGACACCAGCCAGATCGCCTTCGATGCCCGGCGCGGCCACGTCTGGACTGGCTATCAGGATGGCGTGCTCAACCGGCTCGACCCTGAGACCGGCGCCCTCCGCACCTACCGCGACATCGCCCGCTCCGACCGCTTTCCCTCCCCCTCCATCAACAACCTCGTCCTCCGTGGCGACTCGCTCCTCGTTGCCACCGACTTCGGCCTCGTCGTCTTCGATCTGGCGCGTGAAGAGGTGCGCGACACCTACAGCCGGTTTGGCACGTTGCAATCGGAAACGGACGTGCGCGACGTGACGGTGGGGCCGACGCCGCAGGGCGGGCCGGGTTTCTGGCTCGCCACCGATGAGGGCGTGGCCTATGCGCCCTTTAGCAGCCCCAACCTCCAGGACCCGGCGGCGTGGACCGTAGAACCCCTAGAGCCTCGTTTCAAAGCGGCGCGGTCCGTAGCCTTTTTTGAGGAGCGGCTCTACGTGGGCGGCTCGCGCGACCTGCGCGTGCGCGAGGCAGACGGCACCTACCCGGTC
>JAHEMB010000625.1 GCA_024643915.1 Rhodothermaceae bacterium
GTATGAGGTTCAGCAGGTCGCGGTAGAGGGCCTCAGCGAGGCGTTCAGCGAGGCGATCGGCGAGATCGTCCTCGATCTCCCGCTCGGCCTCAGCCAACTCCTCTTCGTCGAAGAGGGCGAAGTCCTGGCGGCGCAGGTCGAGCGTGTTCGCGTCGCCGGGGTAGCGGCCCCGGGCGAAGGGACCGCGCGCGTCGGCCTCCACCGTGCCGGTGCGCGGCCAGCCACCCCCGTCGGCTTTCAGGATGGTGTAGGTCATTTCGGCTTCGACGGCGAGAGTGAGGCGCTGCACGACGAAAGTGGTGTCCTTGCCGGCGCGGCCTTTGGTGCGGACGTGGCGCGTCTCCTCACGCAGATCCCGTTCCTCCCACGCCACCGCCGCTAACTCACTCAGCACCACGAAGTTGGCGCCCAGACGTCGGCCCACGTCGGCGGCCTCGCGGTCGGTAAGGCGGTCGGCGCCGTAGCGGTAGCGGCGCAATGCCTGCCGCACTTCAGTCGCATCGATCACGTCGATGAAGAGCGGCGGCTCGGCAGCGTGCTCGTACAGCAGCACGTCGTTGAGGTAGGGCAGCATCTCGCGAGAGACCGCGCGCGCCGCCGTTTCGGTCTGGGAGAAAGGCAGGATTGCCACGCGACGCGTGCCGGCGGCCAGCGCGTCTTCTTGAAGTGCAACAGCGCGTTCGCCGAGAGGCGTCTCGGGACCGACGAGGGCGAGGGCCTGCTGCGTTTTGTCGAACGCAGCACGGTGGCGGGCAGCGGCGTGCTCGGCCTCGGCCCAGCGGATGAGGACGCGCCCCTGCTGCGCATCGAGGGCAGCGCGCTGATCGGCAGGCAGGTCGAAGCGCTCGATGGCACGGCCGTAGAGGCGATGGGCCTCTTCCCAGTCACCCTGTTGCTCGGCGGCCTCGGCACGCTCGACGTAAGATCCGATGGCGCGTTCCATCACGTCGTCGCGGAAAGCAGCGTAGTCCTCCGGCGCGGGGAGTTCCACTCCCACCCCGGCGGCGCGGCGGCGGAGGGCATCGAGGCGTTGCACCATGTCCCCGGCGGCTACTACGTCCCCGGCAGCCTCCTCGGCGCGCGCTTCGGCGAAATAGTTATCCACCGCACGGGTGCCGGCTTCGCGCAGGCGGGCGGGGGCGTCCTCGAAGCCCGGCTCCTTCTCCAATACCTGGATGTAGAGATCGGCGGCCTCGGCGTAGCGGCCCTCGGCTTCTAGCTTCCCCGCCTTCTCGTAGCGCTTCTGCGTGCTGACACAGCCGGCGGCGAATAGGGCGCAAACCGCGAGGATGGTAGCGATTCGTCGATAGGCAGGCATCGTTCTCTCTGGTATTGTTCTCAGTCTCCCCGTCTCCCCGATTCTCCGACTCCCTCACCCAGCGATTCAAGAATGATGCCCAGCGCCTCGTCGAGCACGCCGAAGGGGATGTTGAGGGGCGGGGCGAGGCGGACGAGGGTGTTCGAGTGGAGCGTCCAGCCCAGCAAGACGCCGCGTTCGAGGCAGCGGCGGACGGTGCGCTCGGTCACCGCACGGCTCGCCAGTTCCATCCCGAGCATCGCTCCACGCCCGCGCACCTCGTGGATAAGGGGATGCCGGAGGCGGGTCCGCACGCGCCGCCCCACCTCCACCGCCCGCGCCGGCAAGGCTTCTTCGAGCAGCACCCGGAGCGCTGCTTCCGCCGCTGCGCACGAAACGGGGTGCCCGCCGAACGTGGTGACGTGGCTGAGGGGCGGGTCCCGGCGGAAGGTCGAAAAGACTTCGGGTGCGGCGATGAAGGCACCGAGGGGCATGCCGCCGCCCATCGCTTTCGCCAGCGTCAGCACGTCCGGCGTCACGCCGAAGCCCTCGAAGGCGAAGAGGGTGCCGGTGCGGCCGAAGCCGGTCTGGATCTCGTCGAAAATGAGGAGGGCGCCCGTCTGGGTGCAGCGCTCTCGGAGGGCGCGCATCCAGGCGTCCGACGGCACGTTGATGCCGCCTTCGCCCTGGATCGGCTCGGTGATAACGCACGCCGTCTCTGTATCAATGGCATCGAGTGCAGCCACGCTATCGAAAGGAAGGAATTCCACGTTGGGCAGGAGCGGGCGGAAGGGGTCCTGGTAGACGTGCCGCCCCGTCACCGAGAGCGCGCCGTGCGTGTCACCGTGGTAGGAGCGGTCGAAGGCGATCATCTTCGTCCGCCCCGTGTGCTTCTTCGCCAGCTTGAGAGCGCCCTCGTTGGCCTCCGTTCCACTCATCGTGAAGTAGACGACCTGGAGCGACGGCGGGAGCTGCGCCGCCAGGAGCGCCGCCAGTTCAACCTGGGGTCGCTGGATGAATTCGCCGTAGACCATCACGTGGAGGTGCCGGTCCACCTGCGCCTTGACGGCTTCCACGACCGCCGGGTGGCGGTGCCCGAGCGACGAGACGGCGATGCCGCTGATGAAATCGATGATGCGGCGACCATCGGCGAGGTAGAGGAACGATCCTTCGGCGCGCACCACTTCGAGGCCGAGGGGCGCATCGCTCGTCCAGGCGAGGTGGCGGCGGAACTGTTCTTCGATTAACTTGGGCATGAATCCAAATGCGCTGGCGCGATTTGGGTGTGGACGTCTGGACGTATGAACGTTTGGACGATCCAGAAGTCAAGAACGTCCACGCGTCCATACTTTCATACGTCCATACCAGAACGGATGAAAATACGAATCGCCGCGCTACTTGCTGCCTTCTTCATGGTGCTGCCCCCGGCGTCCATGCAGGCGCAGCAGTTCGATGGGGTGGGCGTCAAAGGCGGAGTCAACGCTGCCAGCTTCGTCGTGAGTGATCTGGATGGCGCGCTGAGCGTGCGGCCGGGGCTGGCTGTGGGCGGCTTTTTCTCGTATCGCTTTACCAAACACTTCGCTGTGCAGCCGGAGATCCTCTTCACGATGAAAGGCGCCCGCTTCGCGCCCGAGGCTTCGAGCACGCTGCCGGGCGACGTGACCTTCAAGCTCAACTACCTGGAGATCCCCCTTCTGGCCCGCCTCGCCCTGCCTGACTTCGGCGACTTCACCCCTTCTCTCTTCGCCGGCCCCGCCCTCGCCTTCAAGCTCTCGGCCAGCCTCGAAGTGAAGGCGGGGGGGCAGTCCGCAGACGCCGCCTTCGGCGAGGTGGTGGA
>JAHEMB010000037.1 GCA_024643915.1 Rhodothermaceae bacterium
GTCGCGCGTCGGCTGAAGCGCTTCGACGAGTTTTTCGAAAGGCACCTCCTGATGTGCGTAGGCATCGAGAGCCGTCTGCTGCACCCGCCGCAGAAGCGTTTCGAACGAAGGGTCGCCGGAGAGGTCGGTGCGAAGGGCGAGGGTGTTGACGAAGAAGCCGATCAGCCCCTCGATCTCCTTCCGCTCTCTGTTGCCAATGGTCGTCCCGATAATCAGATCTTCCTGCCCGGTGTACCGATGCAGGAGACTGTAGAAAGCCGCCAGGAGGGTCATAAACACCGTCACGCCGTGTGACTGGCTGAACGCGCGCACCCGTGCCGCCAGCTCCTCCGGCAGCAGCATCTTCACCACTGCTCCGCCGAGGGTGGGTGAGGCTGGGCGAGAGCGGATCGTTGGGAGGCGCAACGTGGGCCACGGCGCTGCCAGCTTTTCTTTCCAGTAGGCGAGTTGATCGTTCAGCGTCTGCCCGGCCAGGGTCTCGCGCTGCCACACAGCGAAGTCGGCGAACTGGATGGGCAGAGGAGGCAGGTTCAATACACCGCCACTCAGGAGCGCCGTGTAATGGGCCGCCACCTCCTGGATGAAAACGCCCAGCGACCACGCATCGCAGATGATGTGGTGGACGGTGGTAACGACCATCTGCTCCGTCTCGGCCACACGGAGAAGGGTGAAGCGCGCGAGCGGCCCTTTCGTCAGGTCGAAGGGTTGGCGGGCCTGTACCTGGGCGATCCGCTGCGCCTCAGCCTCGCGTTCGGCCTCGGGATGCCCTCGCAGATCGATGACCTGGATAGGCAGCCGCCCCTCGTCTGCCACAACCTGCACTGCCTCCCCCTCGTGCCGCGCGAACGTGGTGCGGAGGACCTCGTGACGCTGTACCACCTGATCGAGCGCTTCTTGCAGACGGGCCACCTCCACTGATGCCGATAAGCGGATGGCCGCCGAGACGTTGTAGGCGGGGTTGCCCGGCAGGAGGCGGTCGAGGAACCAGAGCCGTTGCTGTGCTGCCGAAAGCGGAAACGTGTTCGTTTCAAGGGATCGAGGGGTGATGGGAAGCCGCGCCGGCGCCACCCCTTTTTCCCGCATCAACAGCGCTAGCAGCTTCCGCTTCTGGGGCGAGAGATCGGATAGGCGTTGCGTAAGATCTGTCACTTCACGTCGTCCTGATTGCTACAGTTCACCACGTTCCGCCAGAAGAGCCTCGACCTCCTCGTCGGAAAGGTCCTCGATTTGCTCCAACAGATTGGTAACCTCCTCTACCTCCTCCGCCGCGGTCGTCACGGGCATCTGCGCCAGCAACTCGGCGGCGAAGGCGCGAAGGCTCGGTCCCTGAAGGAGCGTTGCTACAGGCATCGTCACCCCCAACTCAAGCTCGACGCGGTTCTTCAATTCGACGGCCATGAGTGAGTCGAGGCCGAGCGTGTTGAGGGGCTGGTGGACGTCGAGACGGGCGAGGCGAGATTCGGAAAGGCCGAGGACGCGCCCGATCTGCTGCAGGAGGAAGTCCTCCACCCGCCCTTGCCGTTCCTCGGCGGGTGCGGCGAGGATTTCATCGCGCACGACGCCGCCTTTCGCGGCCCCCATGTCGGCAGCATACTGCGCCATCACTTCGGAAAGCAACGGCACCTCTGCCGCCGCCGGGTGGAAGCGCCGGAGTTGGGCCCAATCGACGGGCATCACGCCGAGTTGCGGATGGCCGTGGCGGATGAGGCGGTCCATCATCGCCAGCCCCTCTTTCGGTGCGAAGTGCAGCACGCCCCGCTGTTCGAGGCGCTGTGCCCGATCCTCACGGGCCACCATCCCCACGCCGGCCCAGTAGCCCCAGTTGATCGCCAGCGCCGGCAACCCCTGATCTTTGCGATAGAAGGCAAAGGCATCCTGGAAGGCGTTGGCCGCCACGTAGTTGGCCTGCCCTGCCGAGCCCAAAACGGACGCGCCGGAGGAAAAAAGTACGAAGAAATCGAGGGGCTGATCGAGGGAAAGCGCGTGCAGGTTCCAGGTACCCGTCATTTTGGGCCGCAGCACCTTCAGAAATTGCTCCGACGGCATCTGCAACAGGATCCCGTCGTCCAGCACACCCGCCGCGTGGATGATCCCGCGCAGCGGCGGCATTTTTTCCACCACCTCCTCGAAGACGGCCCGGAGGGAATCGATGCTCGTCACGTCGGCGCTGGCGACGAGGACGGTGGCGCCGAGGGCTTCCATCTCATCGAGCGCTGCGCGGGCTTCCTGTTTCGGCGCGCTACGGCCCAGGAGGACAAGGTGCCGCGCGCCCTGGTCGACCAGCCAGCGGGCCGTGAGCAGACCCAGCCCGCCCAGGCCGCCGGTGATGAGGTAGGTAGCACCGGCATGATAGAGGCTCGCCTCGTCGGAAGCGGGCACGATCTCGACGGACGACTTGTCCTCGGGCACGGCGACGACGAGCTTACCAAGATGCTTCGCCTGCGCCATCTTACGGAAAGCGTGTTCGACGTCGATGAGCGAAAAAACCTCGTTCCGGATAGGTTGCAGGCTGCCCTCGTCGAAGAAGGCAGCGAACTCGCGCAGCAGCGCTTTCGCCTCTTCCTCCCGGTCCCGCAGGAAGCGGTCGAGGTCGATGGAGAAGAAGGCGATATTGTTCTTGAACGGGCTCAGACCGATCTGGCTGTTTTCGTAGATGTCGCGCTTGCCGATTTCGAGGAAGCGCCCGTAGCGCCCGACGAGGCCGAGGCTGCGCACGAGCGCCTCACCCGGGAGCGAGTTGAGGACCAGATCGACACCCGTACCCTCCGTGATCCGCTCGATCTCTTCAGCGAAATCCAGCGAGCGGCTGTCGAAGACGTATTCGATGCCGAGGGAGCGCAGAAAGTCGCGCTTTTCCTCCGTACCAGCGGTGGCAAATATCTCCGCGCCGGCCCGCCGGGCGAGCTGCACGGCGGCCAGCCCCACGCCGCCCGACGCCGAGTGGATCAGTACCCGTTCACCTTCCCGCATTCGCCCGAGGTAAACGAGCGCGTAGTAGGCGGTGAGGAAGGCAATCGGCACCGTCGCCGCCTCCTCGAAGCTGAGCGAGGCAGGCTTCTTGACCATGTATTTATGCGAGGCGATGGTGTAGCTGCCGAAGCTCCACTCGGCAATCGCCATCACCTCGTCCCCCACGGCCACATGCGTCACGTCGTGGGCGACGCGGGTTACGACGCCGCTGCACTCGACGCCGAGGGGCGTTTCGGCTGTGGCGCCGGGGTAAATGCCCATGGCCTTCATCACGTCGCTGAAGTTGAGGGCGGCGGCACGCACCTCGATCTCCACTTCGCCCGGCACGAGAGCAGGGCGCTCCACCGCGCGAAGCGTGAGCGAATCGAGCAGGCCCGGCGTGCCGATCTCCAGCCGGAAGCCCTCTTCGGGCCGGGCGGGGCGGGGCACCACCGCTGCTTTCGGTAAGCGGTACGACGAGAGCCGCGCCACATAGCGCCGCCCCTGTCGAAAAGCGAGTTGGCTTTCGAGGCTGCCGCCACCGAATTCCTCGATGAGTGCCCCGATCTCCGTTTCTTCCGCCGCGCCGAGATCCACCAGCATGCACGGCAGCTCGGGATTCTCGACCGTCACGACGCGACCCACACCCCACAGCGGCGCGTGCTCGGGCGCGCGAGGAGCGTCGCCTTCCTCGATGACGTGGACGCCCCGGCTGATGAGCCAGAGGCGGGGCGGCAAGAGGGCCGCCTCGCCGTTCTGCCGCACCCCTGCCAGGTTCTTCCCCCACTGCCCCTCTCGCACGAGGGCGCGGACGAGGTGGATGACACTCAGGCTCCCCTGCTCCTGGGCCGACTCGACGCTCTGCTCCGACAAATCCACCTCCCGGCCGAGGCTCCACGAATGGACGACGCCTTCGACTTTCTTCTCTCCGGCAAAAACTTCGGAAATGAGACGCCCATAATCTTCGGCGCGCGCCGGATCAATCACGTACGCCTCGGCCCCCGTCTTTTCGAAGGCCATTCCCGGCGTCACGAGCGTACAGGTGTTGCCGAGGGCTTCGAGCCGGTCGCCCAGTCGTCCTGCCACGCCGTGTTCGTCTACAAAGAGGAGCCAGCGGCCCGGCGCTGCTTTGAAATTGGGCGCTGCTTCGAGCGGTTGCGGCTTCCACGCGAGCTCGTAGACCCACTCATCGAGATCTTGCGCCCCCCCTGTTCGCCCTTCGACGCGCTGCACTCTAAGGCCCCGCGCTTCGAGCACCACCGCGCCGTCTTCATCAAGCAGGAAAGCATCGCCTTCGAGCGCGTGGTCGCGCCCTTCGACGACGCGGAGGGTGGCGTAGCCGAAGCACGCAACAGTAGGGTCGCCGTGCCGGTGCATGCGTCCCAGCCCCACCGGCAAGTAAAGTTCGCCTTCCTCGAAGGCGTCGCCGCCTACGGGGCGGACAGACGCGAGCACCTGGAAGCAGGCGTCGAGGAGTGCGGGGTGGATGCCGTAATTGCCGGCTTCGTGGGCGACCGGCTCGGGAAGATGCAGGCGGCCCAGCGCCTCACCGGGCTGCCGCCGGATCTCGTCGATGCCCATGAACGCCGGCCCGTATTTCACGCCTTGCGCTTCCATGGTCGTGTAATGCCCCTCTCGGGAGATTTCCTCGTCACACCGCTGCGCCAGTTCCGACGGCTCGAAGCTTTTCGGCTGCGCTTCGGCTGCGCCGCGACGGATGACGCCGCTGGCGTGGAGCGTCCAGGCGTCGGGCAGGCCGCCTTCGCCGGGGCGGTGGCTGAAAAGCTTAAAGGCGGCGCGGCCCGTCTGCTGCGGCGTCAGCACCATCTGCACCGTTTTCGTCCCGTCGGCAGGCAGGAACAGCGCCTGTTCGAGCCGGACGTCTTCGAGCGTGTGCGGCCCGTCGCCCAGCACCTCGCGCGCCGCGCCGAGGGCCATCTCCAGATAGGCCGCCGCCGGGAGGACGGGCAGGCCCTGGATGAGATGCTCGCCGAGATAGCCGATCGTGGCCGGCCCGAGGGCCTTCTCCCAGAAATGCGTGCCCGCGTGCGCCGCCGACGTGAGGCGATGCCCCAGCAGGGGATGCTGCGAAAGGGTGCCGCTGCTGTGAGCCGTGAGCCAGGGCGTGGCGCCTGCGTCGAGTTCGTCGCGCCAGAATCGCTCGCGTTGCCACGGATAAGTCGGCAGCGGCACATTGCGTCCCGTTGGATAGAGACGCTGCCAGTCAACCTCATAGCCGGCACAAAACAGGCCTCCGAGGGCGCCGAGCATAACTGGGCGCTCCTCTTCTTCGCGCCGGAGGGACGGCACCACGACGCCTTCCTTGCCAAAGTGCCGGAGATTCTGCTGCACGGAACTCTGCACGACGGGATGCGGGCTAACCTCGATGAAGAGGCTGTGCTCATCTTCGACCAGCCGCTCCAGCGTATCCAGGAAAAGAACAGGCTCGCGGATGTTGTGCCACCAGTAGTCCGCGTCGAAGCGGCTGCCGTCGGTCGGCTCGGTCGAGACAGTGGAATAGATCGGCACCGGTGCCGCGTGGGGGGTTACGGGCGCCAGCAGCGCCAGCAAATCCGCCCGGAGCGGCTCCATCTGCGGGCTGTGCGAGGCGTAATCGACATTGACGAAGCGACAGAAAACCTCCTGCGTCTCCAGTTCTGCGACGAGTGCTTCGAGCGCCTGCACGTCTCCCGAGAGGACGGTGGAGGTGGGGCTGGTGCTGACGCCGATGGAGATTTCTTCTTCCTTCCCGACAATGACTGCCTTGGCGGCGGCGAGGGAAAGACCGACGACCAACATGGCACCCTGCCCGCTGGCAGCCTGGCGAACGAGCTTGCTACGCAGACAGATCACGCGCGCGGCGTCTTCGAGCGAGAGCGCGCCCGCCACACACGACGCAGCCACTTCGCCCAGGCTCTGCCCGATGACGGCGTCCGGTTCAACGCCCCATGACCGCCACAAAGCCGAGAGCGCCACCTGCATCGCGAAGATCATCGGCTGGATGACATCGACGCGGTCGAGCTGCGAATGGGCCTCGTCGGCCAGGAGTTCATCCAGAAGGGACCAGTCGGCGAAGGGCTGGAAAGCGGCATCGCACGCTTCAATAGCTTCGCGGAACACGGGCTCTGTTTCGAGCAGCTCTCGCCCCATACCGAGCCACTGCGAGCCCTGGCCCGGAAAAACGAAGACAAGCTTCTGCGCCCCTTCCTTCGCACGACGCCCCGCCGCAATGCCGGGCTGCACATCGCCCTTCAAGAAAGCGCTGAGTCGGTCGGCCAGCTCCTCGGGTGTCTGCCCAGTCACGGCAAGGCGGTGGTCGAGAGACGCGCGGCGCAGGGCAGCAGTATAGCACAGATCCTCGATGGAAGGCGCCTCTGGAGTGGAGATAAAGTCGCGCAGAGATTCGGCGCGGGCATCAAGCGCTTCGGCAGTGTGCGCGGAGAGTGGTAGCAGATAGACTGTGTCTTCACCCGCCCGGTGGCCGTTCGTGTGAAGCGACTTCGGTAGAGGTGGCGCTTCTTCGAGGACAACGTGTGCGTTGCTCCCCGAGATGCCGAAGGAGCTGACCGAGGCGCGGGCCGGTCCCTCGGCCTTGGGCCACCCTTCCGCCTCGGTCTGTACAGCGAGATTCAGGTCCTCCCAGGGGATATTCGGGTTGGGCTGGGTAAGGTGCAAGCTGGGCGGCACCGTCTTGTGCTTGAGCGCCAGCACCGCCTTGATGAGCCCCGCTACGCCCGCCGCGCCTTCGGTGTGCCCGATGTTCGTCTTCACCGAACCGAGCCGGATAGGCTCCCCTTTCGGGCGGTCCTCGCACAGCACCGCCGAGAGCGCCCGCGCCTCAATGGGATCGCCCACGCTCGTGCCGGTGCCGTGCGCCTCGACGTACTGCACTGAGGACGGGGCCACACCGGCCACGCGGAACGCCTCACGGACGACCTCCTCCTGCCCCTCGTAGCTCGGCATCATCAGCAAGCCGTCGCCGCTGCGGCCATCGTTATTGGAGGCACTACCCCGGATGACGGCATGGATCGTATCGCCGTCAGCCTGGGCCTGGGCGAGCGGCTTGAGTACCACCACACCCACGCCGTCGCTGCGCACGAAGCCGTCGGCCCGCGCGTCGAACGCTTTGCACCGCCCGTCCTGCGCCAGCATTTTGGCCTGGGCGAAAGGAATGTTGGCGTGCGGCTTGAGCAGCAAATTGGTGCCGCAGGCCAGGGCCACGTCACTCTCGCCAGACCAGATGCTCTGGCAGGCTAGATGCGTCGCCACGAGCGAGGACGAGCAGGCTGTGTCCACCGTCAGGCTCGGCCCCTGCAAGCCGAGCGCGTACGAGATGCGGCCCGACGTGACGCTGCGTGCGCTGCCTGTCGAGGTGTAGATGTCGATCTCGGCTGGGTCGCTGTGGTAGAACTGGAGCAGGCCGTACTCGTCGTAGCATAGTCCGACGAACACGCCGCTGCGGCTGCCTTTGAGGTTTTCCGGCACGATGCCTGCATCTTCGAGTGCCTCCCACGCCACTTCCAACAACATGCGCTGTTGCGGGTCCATGCGGTCGGCCTCGCGCGGCGAGATGCCGAAGAAATAAGGATCGAAGAGGTCGATGTCATCGACAAAACCGCCCCAGCGCGAGTAGATCTTTCCCGGCTTGCCGGGAGTCGGGTCATAGAACCCCTGCATGTCGTAGCGCTCCGGCGGCACTTCGCGAATGGCATCGACGCCATCACGGAGCATTTGCCAGAATGCTGCAACGCTGGCAGCGCCGGGAAAGCGACAACTCATACCGACGATGGCGATGGGTCTCCGCGGCAGAGGGCTTGCCTCGCCACGGTCACCGGATGCCCACGTTGCCGCATCGTCTCCATTAGATGAAGGACGATTCAAGATCATCGCCTCCGATTTTTCTGTTCAAGGGATAGCGGGGGTAAAAGGGGGCGCATTAACCCGCTTCGCAAATCCATGAAGGGATCGCTCACGGAGAGGATAACGTGCTGTCAATCTACGCAAATCTAATAAGAACTATAGCATAGAGGCTACAGGGATGTCAACTTTCCGAGCGCCAATGATAACAACCCTACTATCGAATATCCACCATAAAGAATTCATTTTAGGGCAATCTCGCCATGCGAGGTCTTAAAGTTCAAGGCCCGAATCTGTTGCTTTGTACGTCGACCTTTCAGTACCACGTTGTCAAATGGATTGAGTTGCCTAAATCTTGGCGCTCTAGAAGAAGGTTCACATACGCGAAACACAGATCCGGCGCTACCCGGCACGCATCAAAACTCTTTCTTCACTTCCGACCGGGGCACGACCGGGCCGGCAGAGGCGAAACGTTCCAGTATCTGCTCGTCCGTCAGGCCGAAGGAAGCCGCAGAGTAGCGATGGACCCCATGCCGGTGCTGTGGATGCCGGGCCAGCCAGCCCTCGATGCCCGCGGCCATTGCGTCGGTGAAAGGAAGCTGAAAGTAATCATAGATGCGCTCCACCGTGCCTTTCGGGTCGTCTATCAGCCCCCGGTAGTGCACGTCGAAGAAGGACGCAGGCGCCTGGGCGCGCACCTCGGCGCTACGCTGCATGATCGCTGCCAGCACCTCCAGCCACTGGCGCCCCAAGCGACGCGGATCGAGCGCGTCCGAATGGGGCCGGTGCATGAGGGCAGCGAGACTGCAAAACGAGGGAACCACCGCGCGCGGATCACGATGCGTTTGCACGATGGCGGCATCCGGAAAAACGGAAAGCAACGCCGGCAGGTCGAAGAGATGGAACGGCGACTTTAGCAACCAACGACGCAAAGGGTGCTGAAATTGCAAGAGTTGCAGAATAGCACGATAGTAGCGGTATTCCGGTTCGAGATCACGCCGCAAAAGCCAGCCGAGGTATGACGGCACGTCCGCCCGCATGGCAAAGTCGATGCTGGTGAACATGTGCTCAAACAGCAACAGGCATTCCTCCGGCCCCTCTGCCTCCATCGGATGCACGGCCCGCAACGGCGGCACGGCCCAGTACATCCTTCGCACCAGGCGCTTCGTGAGGGCCACGCGCCGGTCCTTCCTGTCAGGCCGGAGTGGAAGAGGCCAGAGCAACTCCCAGAGTTTGGGACTGCGCACCGCCGGGTCCTGCGCCAGCAGGTTGAAAAGCATCGTCGTGCCCGTCCTCGGAAGTCCAACGATAAAAAGAGGACGCTCGATATGCTCGTCGCGGATTGCGGAATGGTGCACGAAATGCGCCTGCATCCGCAGTCGGTTGGCAAGCAGTCGAAGGAGATCCTGTTTGAGCCCCAGCCTGCCGAGAGGCGTCAGATCGGCTTCCGCCTCAAAGCTTCCCACCAGCACAGTCAGGGCTTCCTCAAAAGGCTCCTCGCCCCAATCGTAAAGTCGGGTACGCCGCGAGGCAATGGCTTTCAAATGATCTGGCGCCAACGACTGCCGCCACAGCCCGCGCCGTCTCAGCGTCCGTCCACACCCGTTCGCAAGGCGAAGCAGCCAGGGGAGCCGCCCCTGCGAAAAAGTGTGGGTTGGCGAAGTAGCAACGGGATCGGATTCCATACAGCCTGACTCAACTGCGCGGACCTGAACGCCTGACGGCTAGGCGTCCAGATCACAATGAAGGAAGCCATGCCGGGTCTTTCGGTCGCAGCAATAGCTAGACCTGTGCTGACGCTTTGGCCTCTGACGAGCGGGATAATGTGCTAGAAGTACGAACCGCCTTACGCCGCAAGGTACTCGCTGTGCCTGTTGTTGGCAACGTAGCTTTTTGTATCTTCTCCCAGGTTTTCCTTCCGTTTCGACCTGTTGCCAGCAAACGTGGTTCGCCAGAAGGAGGCGTTTGCCAAAGATAGATTGGAGCTATGAGTCGCGTTGTCATTACCACCTGGGGCTCGCTTGGAGACTTCTATCCGTACCTATTAATCGGGATCGAACTAAAGCGGCGCGGGCATAACGTCGTCCTCGCCACCTGTCCAGTGTACCAGGAACGAACAGAGCGTGCCGGGCTGGCCTTCTCCCCCATTCGACCTGATTTCGCCGATCCGGATCTTATTCGCAGAGGGATGGCCCCGAGACGCGGGACAAAATTTCTTATCCGCGATTATTGGATGCCGCACCTGAGGTTAAGCTTTGAGGATTTAAAAGCCGTCGTTGAGGCCGAGGGGGGGGCCGACCTCCTGCTCTCCTTCGTCGGGCCTATGGCAGCGCCCCTCGTAGCTGAAGCCACAGGCGTCCGGTGGGTTTCGAGCGTCCTCTCTCCTGTTTCCTACCTCTCTTCCCACGACCCGCTGGTCACCTCGGCCATGCCGTTTTTGGCCCATGCACACCGGCTCGGGCCTTGGGCAACGGCCTCTCTTATTCGCTTGATCAAACGGCTCACCCGGCGGTGGGGGCGCCCGATGGAAGCGCTCCGCAACGAACTCGGCCTCCTCGATAAACGCCACCCCCTGCTTGAGCGGTTGCACTCGCCTCGCCGCGTGCTGGGACTGTTCTCCTCGGTACTCGCGCCCAGCCGCCCCGACTGGCCGCCTCAGGCTCTGACCACCGGTTTCATCTCCCCCAGCCCTGCTTCTCCAGGCAGTTCGCTCTCCCCCGCTCTTGAAGCTTTCCTCAAGGCAGGTCGCCCCCCGCTCGTGTTTACCCTTGGCGCCTCCACGGCTTATCGCGCCAATCGGTTTTATAAGGAGAGCATTGAAGCGGCTCGGAGGCTCGGCGAGCGGGCTGTACTGCTGGTGGGGAAGGATGCGTACCTGGAAACGTTGCCACCGCTGCCGGAGGGAATCGCTGCTTTCGGCTACGTCCCTTACGCCGATATTTTTCCTCATGCCTCCGCCATCGTCCACCCGGGCGGCATTGGCACTATTGCGCTCGCCCTGCAAGCAGGACGACCAATGGTGCTCGCGCCGCTTGCGCATGATCAACCGGACAACGCCGCCCGGACGGCACGCCTCGGCGCGGCTCGCGTCGTATCGATGCGGCGCTATCGCGCGGCCCGCATTGCCGCCGCGTTGGAGGCCCTCCTGGCAGAGGACAGCTACGCGAGGGCAGCCCGGGAGGCGGCCCGGCATCTCGCTGCGGAGAATGGCCTTAGGACGGCATGCGACGTCATCGAAGACGAATTACAACAAGCCGTAGACCGTCGTTCGACAAACGGTACCGTCAGATCACAAGCGATCGATCAACTTCTCTAAGAAGTCACGCAATTCGCGAAGCTCATTGCGCAACGCGTCTTGCCCGTTCTCGCTGGAGTTGTCGCGGGCAAGCACTTGCTTGGCGCCTTCGATGGTATACTTCTCGTCGCGCAACAGGTGCTGGATCCGTTGCACAGTGGCAATGTCTTCGTCAGTATAGACGCGGCGGCCGGCGCGGTTTTTCCTCGGCTTGAGCTGTTCGAACTCGGATTCCCAATATCGCAGCACGTGCGCTTCCAGGTTCGTAATCTCGCTCACTTCACCGATCGCGTAATAGAGCTTCTTGATCCCTTCTCCGTGCATAACGGGTAGACGTGGGTAAAAGCGGTAGTTCATGCGTTACGTGAGGGAACCCCTCTAAACTACGTAATGGCGACAAAGAAAGCAGCATTCGTCTAAATTTTTACTGCGCCCAAATTCATTTAGAATGTGGATAGACTACGCATCGTATCGCACAGGTCAGCATATGAAGGGCTTCTTAAAATTGGCGGTGTCCTAGAGAACCGCTTGGTTGCGTCACCTTCTCGGATGCCTTGATGTCGGATTCCTTGCAAACCACCTGGAAGCATGAGGCAGCCCTGCTGGCTGTTGTACTCGTCTGGGGCGTCAACTTTGCCGTTTTGAAGGCCGCTCTGGCCATGATGCACCCGCACGTCGTCAACGCCTTCCGGTTCATCGTCTCGACGGCCGTGCTGGGAGCCCTCTATGCAGACCGCAATCGAAAGATGGGCCGCTCGTTCTTCGAGCCGCTACGCACGCATGGCAGGCAAATAGCTAGTCTTGGCCTGTTGGGTTATTTTGTATATCAGCTCGCTTTTATCATCGGTATCAGTAATACGACCGCGGGCAATGCGGGCCTGATCATGGCTAGCGCTCCCCTCTGGACCGCCGTCGTGGGCCGCCTGTTCGGGCTGGAAATGCTACGGCGGTTGGCGTGGTTCGGCCTCTTGCTGACCCTCATCGGCACCGTCCTGGTGGTGGCGGCGGGAAGCGAGGTGCGGCTGGGAGACGGCGTCCTCTACGGCAACTTGCTGATGCTCGCGGCGGCTCTCGCCTGGGGCGCACACACGGCCTTGAGTCGCCCGGTCCTCCGCACTGTTTCGCCGAGCGGGCTCGCGTTTCTCGGGCTCCTTTTCGCCCTGCCCTTCCTCTTCCTGGTGGCCCTGCCACACTTCGGTGATGTTCGCTGGGCCGAGGTGACGTGGTGGGTCTGGGTGGCCATCTTTTTCTCGGGCGGCCTCTCTACGGGCCTTGCCGTCGCCGTTTGGAACCTGACGGTGCAGCGGGTAGGTGCTTCCCAGACAGCGGTGTACGGCAACCTCGTCCCACTCGTTGCCCTGCTAAGCGGCGTCTTTCTCCTCGGCGAGACGGTCGTGGCAGGGCAAGTTGTGGGGGGGGTGCTCATCGTCGGGGGCGTGCTGACGATGCGACGGGCGCGGC
>JAHEMB010000038.1 GCA_024643915.1 Rhodothermaceae bacterium
GTCACCGGTTTCAGCGGCGGCCGGATGCGGTAATAGCCGACCTCGGCGACGGGCACGCCCCTGCGCGCCGCGATCACCGCCGAGACGGTGACGCCGCAGAAGCCTCGCTTACCACACCCGACGCCCTCGAACTGCAGAAAACCCTGCGGCAGATGGTCGATAACGGCTGCACCGCCTGCACGATGGAAGTCTCCTCACATGCCCTCGCCCAGGACCGCGTGCGCACCATCGACTACGACGTGGCGATCTTTACCAATCTGACGCGCGACCATCTCGACTACCACGGCACGTTCGATCACTACCGGGCCAGCAAGAAAAAGCTTTTCGATGGACTAAGCGACGGAGCCACCGCGCTCTACAATGCCGACGACGAAGCCGGTCCACAGATGGCAGCAGATACCGCCGCCCGCGTCCTCTCCTACGGCCAGCTTCCCACCGCCGACCTGCGCGTGGAAGTACTCGCAAACTGCATCAGCGGCCTCCGGCTGCGCCTCGACGGGCAGGAGCGGAAATTCCGGCTGGTAGGCCTCTTTAACGCGTACAACCTGCTGGCTGCCTACGGCGCTGGCCGCGCCCTGGGCTACACGCAGAACGAGGTGCTCGACGCCCTCGAGGAAGCCCGGCCCGTGCCGGGACGCTTCGAGCAACTCCGCTTCGACGACGGCACCACCGTCATCGTCGATTACGCGCACACACCCGACGCTCTAGAAAACGTGCTTAAGACGATCAAGGAAACGAAAAGCGATGAGGCCGCGCTCTGGTGCATCTTCGGCTGCGGCGGCGACCGCGACCGCTCCAAGCGGCGCGTGATGGGCAGCCTCGCCGAGCATCACGCCGACCACGTCATCGTCACCAGCGACAACCCGCGCACCGAAGAGCCCGGCGCCATCCTGAACGACATCCGGCGTGGCATGGACCGCCCGGCGGAGGCCCTCTGGATCGTGGACCGGCGCGAGGCTATCGCCGAAGCTGCACGCCTTGCTGCCCCCGGCGACGTCGTCGTCATCGCGGGCAAGGGCCACGAAACGTACCAAATTCTCGGCACCGAGAAATTCCCATTTGACGACCGCGAAGAGGCCCGAAAAAGTTTTAGCTTGCGGCGGCACTAAAACGAACGGAGGAATGAACGAGAGGAATAATGGAAGAGACTTTTATTTACCCTAATTGCCTTCTTCAGCACCCCGGCGTTCCGGCTCCCCGACTCCTGACACTCCGCGTTCCGCACTCCGCACCCCGCACTTGAACGATGCTTTACTACCTCATCGACTATCTGGAGCAACTCTACCAGCCGCCCGGCTTCCAGGCGATCCGCTTCATCACGGTGCGGGCTTCGCTCTCGGCCCTGACGGCGCTCGTCATCGCCCTCTTTGTCGGGCGCAGCATGATCAACTGGCTGAGCCGGCAGCAGCTTGGCGAGCGGGTGCGCGAGGGCGAGGACGCCGGCGCCGTGAGCCACGCCCACAAAGCCGGCACCCCTACGATGGGCGGCCTCATCATCATCCTGGCCATCCTTACGGCCACGCTCCTCTGGGGCGCCATCGCCGAGGTCTACGTCATCCTCGCCATCGTGGCGACGGCCTGGATGGGAGCCATAGGCTTCGCCGACGATTACATCAAGACGATTAAGAAGAACAAAGAGGGCCTTTCGCCGCGCATGAAGGTGGCCGGGCAGGTGGGCATCGGCCTCCTCGTAGGCGCCACGCTTTACTTCTATCCCGGCTTCGAGGCCTACAACACGTTCACGTCGCTCCCCTTTATGACGGACGGCGTCCTCAACTACTATTTCTTCGATGACTGGGACGGCGCGATAGACCTGGGATGGCTCGTATACATCCCCGTGGCCATCTTCATCATGACGGCCGTCTCCAACGCCGTCAACCTCACCGACGGCCTCGACGGGCTAACGACGGGCGTGACGGCTTTCGTCTCCCTCGGCCTGGTGGTGCTGTGCTACGTCTCGGGCAACGCTAACTTCTCCGAGTTCCTCAACGAACTATTCCTGCCCGGCACGGGCGAGCTGACGGTCTTCGCAGCGGCCATGGCGGCAGCCTGCTTCGGCTTCCTCTGGTTCAACGGCTACCCCGCCACCGTCTTCATGGGGGACACCGGCTCGCTCGCTCTCGGCGCCGCCGTAGGAGCACTCACCCTCATGGTGCGCAAAGAACTCTTGATCCCGCTCCTGGGCGCCGTCTACTTCATGGAGGCCCTTTCGGTCATCATGCAAACGGTCTACTTCAAATACACGAAACGGCGAACGGGCACCGGTCAGCGGATCTTCCTGATGGCCCCGATCCACCACCATTTCGAGGCGAAAGGCACGCACGAGGCGAAGATCGTCACGCGCTTCTGGATCATCACTGCCGTCACCGTCATCGCCGCCATCATGACCATGCGGATACGATGAGAAGAAACGAATGAATCGACGAGACCAGGAATCGAAGAATCGAAGCGTTTCAGGGATAGACCTCGTCGATTCTTCGTCTCGTCGATTCTTCGATTCAACAACGCGACGGCCCCTATTCGCTTACCCCTTTGAGGCATGACACCAACGGAAGTTAACGGCAAACGGGTCACCGTCATCGGGGGAGCGCGGAGCGGGCTGGCCGTGGCGCGGCTGCTCAAAGAGGCCGGCGCCGACGTTTTTCTGACTGAGAAGGGCGAGGCGACGCAAGGCTTGCAGGCGGCGCTCGACGAGGCGGGGGTCGCAGCGGAGTTCGGCGGGCACACGCCCCGCGCGCTCGACGCCGACTTCTTCGTCATCAGCCCGGGGGTGCCCAGCACGGTCAACCTGGTGCAGCAGGCGCAGCGGGGCGGGATGAAGGTTTTCTCCGAGATCGAGGCGGCCTCGTGGTTCTGCAAGGCGCCCATCGTCGCCATCACCGGCACCAACGGCAAAACGACGACGACGAGTCTGGTGGGTCATGTCTTCCGCGCCGATAGGCGTGAGACCATTGTGGCCGGCAACATCGGCTACCCCTTCTCCGACTACGTCCGCGAGGCCGGCCGGGCCGAGGTGGTGGTGCTCGAAGTGTCCAGCTTCCAGCTCGACCACATCGACACCTTCCGCCCCCGCGTCAGCATCCTGCTCAACATCACGCCCGACCACCTCGACCGCTACGGGCATGATTTCAACGCCTACGCCCAGAGCAAATTTCGCATTTTCGAGAACCAGCGCGAGGACGACGTGCTGGTCTATAACCACGACGACGAGCTGATCCGGGAGTACGTGCAGTTGGTGACGCAGAAGCGGCCCCTGCGCGCCCTCGGCTTCAGCCAGAAAATAGAGCTGGAGGCCGGCGCCTTTGTGCGCCAGGCAAGCGCGTCTTCGGACGCCTCGCCGGAACTGGTCCTTCGGATTCATCAACAGGAGGAGGTACTCATGCATGCCGAAAAGCTCGCCCTCAGGGGGCGGCACAATCTGTACAACTCGCTGGCAGCGGCCGTGGCGGCACGCGTGATGGAGGTGCGCAGCGATGTTGTCCGCGAGAGCCTCACCAGCTTCGAGGGCGTGCCGCACCGGCTCGAACTCGTCCGAGAGATCGACGGCGTGCGCTACATCAACGACTCGAAAGCGACCAACGTCAACGCCGTCTGGTACGCCCTCGAAAGCTTCCACGAGCAGATCGTGCTGATTGCCGGGGGACGCGACAAAGGCAACGACTACGCCGCCCTCAAGCCCCTCGTCCGCGACAAGGTGCGGGCGGTGGTGGCCCTCGGAGAGAGCAAGGAAAAGGTGATGGAAGAGTTGGGGGAGGTAGTGGAGCAGGCCGTCCGCGCCCAGACGATGGAAGAGGCGCTCCGCTATGCCCGCCACTTCGCCGGCCCCGGCGACGTGGTCCTGCTCAGCCCCGCCTGCGCCTCATTCGACATGTACGAGAACTACGAGGACCGGGGCGACACCTTCAAACGACTCGTTATGAACCTGTAGAGCATGGCTGCAACGTTGATACAAAAGCTCCGAGCCAACCCCGCCGACAAGTACGTGCTGTGGACCGTCCTGGTGCTGGCGGCGGCGGGGGTGGTGGCGGTCTACAGCGCCGTCACCTTCCTGGCCGAAACAAAAGCCGCGGGCGACACCGAGCTGTTCCTTGCGCGGCACGTGCTGCGGCTGGGGCTGGCCCTCGGCGCGCTCGTCGCCTTTAGCCTGCTCGACTACCGGACGTTGGCGCGCTTCAGCCGCATCGCGCTGATGTTCTCCCTCGGGCTGCTCCTTGTGGTGAAGATCGGCGGGGTGGCGGCGGGCGGTGCCACGCGCTGGCTGCAATTCGGCGCCTTCGGCTTCCAGCCCTCCGACCTCGCCAAGATCGCCCTCGTCCTCTACGTGGCGGTGCTGTTGACGAGGAAGCAGGAGTACGCGAAAGACTTCAAGCGCGCTTTCGTCCCGCTTTTCGTCTGGATCCTGCCCACGGTGGCGCTCATCGGCAGCGAGGACCTCTCGACGGCGGCCCTCGTGCTGATGGCGGTGGTGCTGATGTGTTTCGTGGGGCGGGTGAGCACCCTGCACCTGAGCGGGATGGCGGCCCTCGGCGTCTTCCTGGCCTACCTGATGCTGATGGCCTCGCCCGGGCGGGCCGCCCGCGTCGAGTCCTACCTCGGCGTCAAGATCTTCCCCAACACGAGCGCCGAGCAGGTGTTCGACGCGCAGGCCGAGGGCTACCAGGCGCGGCAGGCCCGCATCGCCTTTGCCATGGGGGGCCTCACCGGCGTGGGGCCGGGCAAGAGCGTGCAGCGCGACTTCCTCCCGGCGCCCTACAACGACTTCATCTTCGCTATCGTCGCCGAGGAGTACGGGCTGATCGGGACAGTGGCCCTTCTTGGGCTCTTCGTTGTGCTCCTGTTTCGTGGCTTCCTCCGCATCGCACGTGGGGCGCCCGACCCACTCGGGCTGTTCCTGGGGGTGGGTTTCACCACGCTCCTGGTGCTCTACGGCTTCATCCACGCAAGCGTGGCCTGCGGGCTGCTGCCGGTGACGGGCCTGCCGATGCCGTTCGTCTCCTATGGCGGTACCTCGATGGTCGCCAACGGCGTGATGATCGGCATCCTGCTGAATATTTCCAGGCACGTTAAGAACTGAGAGGTTCGCGGCTCACGGATTCCGGTTTACCAGGTTCGAACGTATCGAACCGACAACCGATAACCAGAGAACCGCCCACCATGCAACGCACGCCACGCATCTTATTCGCAGGAGGGGGAACAGGCGGCCACGTCTACCCCGCCATCGCCATCGCCGACGCCGTGAAGGCGCTCGTGCCGGAGGCGGCTATTGCCTTTGCCGGGACGACGGATCACATGGAATGGGAGGCCGTGCCGAAAGCAGGCTACGCCATCCACCCCATCACCATCAGCGGCTTCCACCGGGGGCAAATGCTGCGTAACCTGACACTTCCGTTCAAGCTGATCAAGGGCCTCGCCGAGAGTTGGCGCCTGGTGAAGGGCTTCGACGCCGATGTGGCGGTGGGCACGGGCGGCTACGTCTCCGGCCCGGTCCTCCTGGCAGCGAGTCTGGGCGGGCGGCCCACCCTGGTGCAGGAGCAAAACGCCTACGCCGGCATGACCAACAAATTCCTGGCGAAGCGCGCCGCCCACGTCCACGTCGCCTTTCCCGAGGCAGCGGACTATTTCCCTGAGGGCAAAAGCGTCCTCAGCGGCAACCCGACGCGCAAGGAGTTGACCGAGGCAGACCGAGCCACCGGCCGCGCGCATTTCGACGTTCCCGACGCGGCGAAGCTGCTCCTCGTCTTCGGCGGCTCGCTCGGCAGCGCGGCCCTCAACGACGCCCTCGAAAAGCATCACCGCGCCCTCCTTGAAGACGAAAATCTCTACCTCCTCTGGCAGACAGGCACCCGCTACTTCGACCGGCTCGAAAGCAAGATCGAAAAACACCGGCGCCTGCGCCTGCTCAAATACGTGGACCGGATGGACCTTGCCTACGCCGCCAGCGACCTCGCCCTCTGCCGCGCCGGGGCCATCACGTGCAGCGAACTCATGGTGACGGGCACGCCCGCCGTCCTCGTACCCTCACCCAACGTGGCCGAGGATCATCAGACGAAAAACGCCCAGAGCATGAGCATCAACGGCGCCGCCGCGCTCCTCCCCGAGGCCCGGCTCGACGCGGACCTCTTCGAACAAACGCGAACGCTTTTGAACGATCCTGAACGACGCAAAGCGATGGCCGACGCCGCCCGCAAGCTGGCCCGCCCCGACGCCGCCGAGCGCATCGCGCGCGACGTATTGACCCTGGCCGGCTGGACCGACTAGGTAAAAGAAGATTAAAGATTTACACACGCCCCTTCACGCTGCCAACCTGACCTTATCTTGATGACCACAGTTCACGACATGCAGGGCTCGAAAGGAGCAGAGCAGGAGATGACGGAGCGACGCAGGCAACGATCCCTCGGTAGAATTCGCAACGTGCATATGATCGGCATCGGAGGGATCGGCATGAGTTCGATTGCCGAGGTGCTGCTGAACCGGGGCTACCACGTCACCGGCTCGGACCTGAAGAAGAGCGACGTGACCGACCGGCTCGAATCGCTCGGCGCCAAGATTTTCGAGGGCCATGCCAGCGGCCAACTCGGCGATGCGGACGTGGTCGTTTATTCCTCTGCCGTGAAGCCGCAGAAAAACCCCGAGACGGTGGAGGCCGAGCACCGGCGCATCCCCCTCATCCCGCGCTCGGTGATGCTGGGCGAGTTGATGCGGATGAAGTACGGCATCGGCATCGCCGGCACCCACGGCAAAACGACCACCACGTCGATGACCGGCCTCGTCGTCACAGAAGGCGGCTTCGACCCGACCATCATTGTCGGCGGCAAAGTCACCGTTTTCGGCTCGAACGCGGTGGCAGGCGAGGGCGACATCATCGTCATTGAGGCCGACGAGTACGACCGGACGTTCCTCCGCCTGACGCCCTCGCTCGCCGTCATCACCAACATCGAGGTGGACCACCTCGACACCTACCGCGACCTCGACGACATCCGCGAGACGTTCACCCAGTACGCCAATCAGGTGCCCTTCTTCGGCGCCACCATCGTCTGTCTGGACGATCCGCAGGTGCAAGAAATCATCGGCCACATCGACCGGCGGCTCGTCACCTACGGCACCTCACGGCAGGCACAGATTCGTGCCGAGAACATCGAGCAGGAGGGGCTGCAGACGCGCTTCGAGGTGCTGGTGGAGAAAGAATCGCTCGGCCAGATCGAGCTGCAAATGCCGGGCCTGCACAACGTCCGCAACGCGCTCGCCGCTGTGGCCGTGGGGCTGGAGCTGGAGATCGACTTTGCGAATATCCAGAAGGGCCTCGCCAAATTCACGGGGGTGCAGCGGCGCTTTCAGAAGGTAGGGGAGGAGCAGGGCGTCCTCATCATCGACGATTACGCGCACCACCCGACCGAGATCACGGCCACGCTCGAAGCGGCCCACGCCGGCTGGCCCGAGCGGCGCATCGTCGCCGTCTTCCAGCCGCACCTTTACAGCCGCACGCGCGATCACAAAGAGGGCTTTGCCCGCGCCTTTTTCAACGCCGACATGCTGGTCGTCACCGAGATTTACGGCGCCCGCGAAGAGCCCATCGAAGGCATCGATGGGCGGCTCATCGCGGACCTCGCCATCCGCTTTGGTCATCGCGGCGTGCATTATGTGCCGGACAAAGAGGCGATCCCGGATTACCTCACCGAGCACATCCGCCCCAACGACACCGTCATCACTGTGGGCGCCGGGGACATCCACCGCTACGGCCTGCGCCTGCTGGAGAAGTTGAAGCAATCATCCTGAGTTGCTGCGTTCGGCGTCTGCCTCAGCAGATCTCCCGTCGCAGAGCCCGAACGTAACAGGAAAGCACATGGCAAAAAAGAAAAAAGGCCGACGCCTCGCACGCCTGCTGATGCTCGGCTTCGTGCTGGTAGCGGCGGCGGGGGTCGGATGGCTGGGCTGGCAGTGGCAGGACGACCTGCTGATCGAGCGCATCGAGACGCCCGGCGCGCGGCACGCCCTGCCAGACTCCCTCCTCGCCCTCGCCCGTGTTGATACCGGCCTCGTACTCTACGACGTCGATCCCGTCCTCGTCGAAGATCGCGTGCGGCGGCACCCGTGGGTCGAAAGCGCCGAAGTGTCGCGCCTGCCGACGGGCACGCTCTCGATTAGGGTGCAGGAGCGGCGGCCCGTGGCGCTCGTGATGAGCCGGGGCGGCACGCCCTCGCATTACCTGGACCGGCAGGGGTTTGCCCTTCCGCTCACCGACGGCGCCGCCTACGACGTGCCCCTGCTGCACGGGCTGAATACTCCGTACCACCCACTCCAACCCATCGAGGATACAGCGGTGCAGGCCCTCCTCGCCGTCCTCGCCGGGGCCGACGCCGCCACGCGCGCCCTCGTCTCGGAGTTGGAGCTGCATCGAGGGGGCGAGGTGACCCTTTACACACCGCCGACCACCACGCAGGGCGCCCTGCAAGTGCGCTTGGGCCATGCCGGTTTCGCAGAAAAGCTAACACGGCTGCACGCCTTCTGGCACCAGGCCGTCCTGCCCCGCCCCAACCACACCTTTACCCGCGTCGACCTCCGTTTTGACAGCCAGATCGTGACCGAAGAAGGTCCTTAGTGCTTTGTACTTGGGATCTCCTCCTCACCCTCGAACCACAGATACAAAGAACGAAAGCGAGCGCAGCAAGCGTCCCAAGAACGAAGAAAAAATCCGCCATGAACGAGCGCATCGTAGTAGGGGTAGACATCGGCACCACTAAGGTGTGCGCCCTCGTGGCCGCCGCCGACGACTGGGGCCGCATCAACATCCTCGGCATCGGCGTGGCCGAGTCCGAGGGCCTCAACCGGGGTGTCGTCGTCAACATCGACAAGACGGTGGCGGCTGTGCAGGAGGCCGTCCACGAGGCCGAGCGCTCCGCCGGCGTCTCCGTGCACAGCCTCGTCGTCGGCATCGCGGGCGACCACATCCAGAGCTTCCAGAGCCGGGGCGTCATTACCATCTCCAACCGCGACGGCGAGATCACCGAGCGCGATGTGAAACGCCTCCTGGATGACACGATGCATGTCGCCATCCCCGCCGACCGCGAGATCCTGCACGTCGTCCCGCAGGAGTTCATCGTGGACGGGCAGGACGGCGTGCTCGACCCCGTCGGGATGTGCGGCGTCCGGCTCGAAACCAACGTCCACATCATCACCGGCCTCGTCTCCGCCGCGAAGAACGTCTACCGCTGCATCCAGAAGGCCGGTTACGAAGTGGCGGACATCGTCCTCGAACCGCTCGCCTCGTCCTTCTCCGTCCTTCATCAGGACGAGAAAGAGGTGGGCGTGGCGCTCATCGACATCGGCGGTGGCACCACGGACATCGCCGTCTTCGAGGACAACACCATCCGCCACACCGCCGTCATCGCCGTGGCCGGCAACAAAGTCACCGACGACATCCGCAAGGGGCTGGGCGTGATGCGCGACCAGGCCGAACTGCTCAAGTGCCGCTTCGGCGTGGCCGTGGTGGACCTCGTCGATACGGACGAGGAAATCACCATCCCCGGCGTGGGCGGGCGTCCCGCGAAAAGCATCGGGCGCAGCACCCTCGCCCAGATCATCCAGCCGCGCATCGAAGAGATGCTGGAGATCGCCGCCATAGAAATCAAGCGGAGCGGCCACATGCGGCACCTCGCGGCGGGGGCCGTTATCACCGGCGGCGGCTCGCTCGTGCCCGGCACCGCCGAACTGGCCGCCGAGGTGCTCGGCATGGAGACGCGGATGGGCCTGCCCGCCGGGCTCGGCGGCGGCCTCGTCCAGGAAGTCAGCGACCCCAAGTTCGCCACGGCGGTGGGCCTCGTGCTCTACGCGCTCCGGCCCGAAGTCATCGGCGGCGCCACGCCCTTCAACGGTGACATGGGCACGCGGATGGACCTCGAACCTGAGCTCGTCGGCGCCGGCGCCCCCGGCGAGCCCCTCTTCAACCGCATCGCCACGCGGATGAAAGGATGGTTCGACGAACTTTAGGACGTTCGCTACGCTCACGGTAGGACGCTCACTGCGTTCGCTTTCGTGCTTGGTTCTTTGGGACGAGACCGAGGGCCAGCGCCCCAAAGAACCAAGCACAAAAACCAAGAACTAATCCTGGATTCGCTCAATCCGGGTTCGTAAAGACACTCACAGCAGCATCACTGGAGGGACCCATGGAAACATCGTTCAGCAATCTTTTTGAGTTCGACGACGCGGCCAATCAAGAGGCCAAGATCTGCGTCATCGGGGTGGGGGGCGGCGGCGGCAACGCCGTCAACAACATGGTGGATCGCGGCATCCAGGGCGTCGAGTTCATCGCCGTCAACACGGATGCGCAGGCGCTTGCCGTCAACAAGGCGCCCATCAAGATCCAGGCGGGCAAGGACCTGACGAAAGGGCTGGGCGCGGGCGCGCGCCCGAGCGTGGGCGCCGAAGCCGTCGATGAGAACCGGCGGGAGTTGGAGCAGGCGCTCGAAGACTTCGACATGATCTTCATCACCGCCGGGATGGGCGGCGGCACCGGCACGGGCGGCGCGCCCGTAGTGGCGGCCATCGCCAAAGCCCTCGGCATCCTCACCGTCGCCATCGTCACCAAGCCCTTCACGTGCGAGGGGCGGCGGCGCCTGCACACGGCCGGCCAGGGCATCGACCTCCTCAAGGAGCACGTCGATACGCTCATCGTCGTCCCCAACGAGCGATTGCTCGACATCGCCGAGGCCGACACCAGCCTCATCGACGCCTTCAGCAAGGCCGACGACGTGCTCTACAACGCCACGCGCGGCATCTCGGACCTTATCACCGTCCACGGCCTGATCAACCTCGACTTCGCCGACGTCAAGACGACGATGCAGAACGGCGGCACGGCCCTGATGGGCGCCGCCTCAGCCTCGGGCGACAACCGCGCCGAGAAGGCCGCCATCGAGGCCATCTCCAGCCCGCTCCTCGACGGCCTCAGCATCGCCGGGGCGCGCAACGTGCTCGTCAACATCACCGCCGGGCGCTCGCTCGGCATCCGCGAGGCCACCGCCGCCACCAGCATCATCCAGCGCGAGGCGGGTGAAGACGTTGAGGTCATCTTCGGCACTGTCATCGACGAGACGATGGACGACGAACTGCGCGTAACGGTCATCGCTACAGGCTTCGACCATGCCAAGCCGAAGGAGCAGCACGTGCGCCGCACCGTCCCCCTCAGCCAGGAAGGGCCGATCTTTCATTACAAGGGCGAGGACAACCTGCGCCAGCTCGACATCCCTGCCTACGAGCGGCGGAGCGCCGTCAACGCGCCCGACGTGAATGGTGTGGAAGAGCCGCATGCCACCGGCAGCAAGGTCAAGCGCCTCCACATCGACGACCTGAAAGAGCGCAGCGGCCATCTACAAAAAGAAAGCCGCGACACGCCGGCTTTCCTGCGCAAGATGATGGATTGATACCGGTGTGACGTAGCGCTGACAGCGCCGCCTGCGATCTTCGCTGTGATCTTCGCAAAGCGCTGTGTGCCGGGTACCCTCGTAAGCCGTGTAAAAAAACCTCCGCAACAGGGTAGGGAGCCCTCCAGTCCTACCCCTGGCCCTTGAGCAAGGCTGCCGGCCCTGCGTAGTGCGCCCACCGGGCGGGCAGGGCAATGTTGTGGTGACCGGGGCTGCGTGCTCGATTTTCGCGCAACCCCAAAAAAAGCCGTGCCCTTCGTGGGGCACGGCTTTTTCATTAATAGCCTGTGGAGATCGTCGGCGCGATGAAGGCTATTTCCGCCCCGAAAGCACCGGCAGTTCGATCATCTCCGCCGCCCCATCGCCGCGCGGGACCTCATCCTGCGTCAGCGTCTCGAAGTCCGGCAGGATGGCCTGGCGGGGGCCGAGCTTGGCGCGCAGGCGCTGCACGATGAACTTGGTGAACCCGTAGCGCGCTTTCGACGGCAGGCTTTCCCAGAAATATCGCGAGGCAGGCATTGTGGCGAAACTGGGTTCGAAGTAGCAGTTGATGGTGCAGCCCCGGCACACCTCGTGCCGCCCCTCCAACGCCTTGTGCTGCGCCACCGTGTCGGACTGCCACAGCTCGTAGAGGCGCCCTTCGATGGGGATTTTGTCCAGCCCGTAGTGGTAGCAGGGCAATACCAGCTCGTTGAAGGGCGAAATGACGACGCACGTGGAGACGGCGCGACAGACGGGGTCGGCAGGGTCGTTGCCGCCGCGCCGCCGGAGTGTCAGGAAAGCCGGGTTGAGGTAGGTGTAGGGCTTCCGTGCAAAGCGTTCCACCTTTTCCATCACCTCGTCGGCCAGTTCGGCGCCGAGTGAGTGGTACTCAAAGAGGGGGTTGATGAGCAAGACCAGCTTGTTGGGCCGGTTGACGAACGCGGTCAGGTTGATGGAGCCGAGGTTGCAGGCGCCGTAAGGCGGCAGCGGGATTTCGCCGCAGGGGTTGGTTGCCGTCAGCTGTTCACGATATGCGAGGTTGTTTTGCCGGTTGATGGTGTCAACGAACAGAACACCTGGCTCCGCGTACTCGTAGGCCCCGCGGACAATGTTC
>JAHEMB010000039.1 GCA_024643915.1 Rhodothermaceae bacterium
AGGATGGCGTCGTAGGAGGCCGGGCTGAGGGCGTAGTGGTCGTCATAGTACGAGGCGTAGAAGCGGCCGTCGTTGTAGGTGAGGGTAATCTCGCCGCCGTCGAGCACATCGCCGTAGGGGCTGCCAAGGAACGGCAGGAGGATCTTGCCGTGCAACTCGGGCTTGATCGGGTTCCAGTCGATGTCGAAAAGCCCGGCATGGGCCGAGGCCGGCCCATAGGCCAGCACGTCCTGCCACGCGGCATTGCGCGTGCCCACGCCCGAATGGTTTGGCACGAAGTCGAGAATAATTTCCAGCCCCGCCGCCACCGCCGCCTCGCGCAGGGTTTCGAACCCCGCCCGCCCGCCCAACTCCTCGTTGACGGCATTGTGGTCGATCACGTCGTAGCCGTGTGTGGAGCCGGGTCGGGCCTGGGTGATAGGGGAGAGGTACAGGTGGCTCACCCCAAGGTCGACCAGGTATGGCAGGATCGACGCCACGTCCGAAAACGTGAATTCGGGGTGGAGCTGTAAGCGGTAAGAAGCGATCATCGAACGGAGCAAAAGGGGGCGAGGAGCGGAGAGCGGAAGGCGGAGAGCGGAGGTCGATTATTTCTGTGCGTTGCCCGCTGGGTAGCGCTTCATGATGAGCGCACCGGCGCGTTGAAAGCGCACCTCGCCACCCGCGATCTCCGGCGGCAGGCTTTTCTCAGAGAAGTCTGGCTCCTCCGTGTGCAGTACGATCTCGGCGCCGTCGGGTGCAGGCAGGACGGCGTCGGTATCGAGGGCGAGGAGGAGCGTGTGTCGCCCGCGCCGGGCCACGAGAGAACGTAGCCCGACGGCCCGCGCCTCGATGGCGCCTCCGAGTTCGCGGCGGAGCTTCAAAAGGGCGCGGTGGAGGTTGAGGGTGAGCGAAAACGGTGGCGAGTTCGTCTCGTTCCAGTTAAGCTTGCTGCGGTGAAAGGTACCGGGATCCTGCGGATCCGGCACCTCATCGCCGAAGCCGGTGAAGTCCTTGAACTCGTCTTTGCGGCCTGCACTCACCAGCCGGCCCAACTCCTCGTTGTGGTCGGCGAAGAACTGAAAGGGGGTGGAGGCGCCCCATTCCTGCCCCATGAAAAGGAGGGGCAGTTCAGGGGCGAAGAGCAGGAGTGCGGTGACGGCGTGGAAGATCGAGAGCGGCACATCGTCCGACAGCCGGTCGCCCACAGGGCGGTTGCCGATCTGGTCGTGATTCTGTATACAGAAAACACAGTTTTCGGGCCGCACGGCAGAAGCATCGGTGCCGCGCGGGCCACCGGTGGTGGGCGAAGGCTTGCCGTCGAAGTACCAGCCTTTCTCCAGGGCTTCTGCCACCTCGTGCATGGTCGTGCCGGCGTAGTCGGCGTAATAGCCGTCGGCGTCGCCGGCGGTGAGGTGACGGATGAGGTGGTGAAAATCGTCGGCCCACACGCCATCGAGCCCGTGCCCGCCCGCGTCGCGCGGCTGCACAAAGTAGTTGAGGTTGCGCGCATCCTCGGCAATCACGAAGCGCCGGGGCCCTTCGTCAAACCGTGCGACGGCTTCGCCAAATTCCGCGAGGAAATGGGTCGGGCTGTCGTCGATGAGGGCGTGCGTAGCGTCCAGGCGGAAGCCGTCGATGTGGTACTCGCGCAGCCAGTGGAGCGCGTTGTCGATGAAAAAGTGCCGCACGCCCGTACTACCCTCGTCATCCAGGTTGATGGCGCCGCCCCAGGGCGTGTGGTGCTTCTCGGTGAACATCGGCGCGTAGGCGGCCAGGTAAGCGCCATCCGGCCCGAGGTGGTTGTAGATCACATCAAGGAAAACGGCGAGGCTGTGGGCGTGGGCGGCATCGACGAGGGCGCGGAGGTCGTCCGGCGTGCCGTAGGCGCGGCTCGGGGCGTAGAGGGCGGCGTGGTCATAGCCCCAGTTCCACCGTCCGGGGAAGTCCGCCACCGGCATCAGTTCGATGGCGGTAATGCCGAGGTCACGCAGATACGGCAGCTTGTCCTGCACGCCGCGAAACGTGCCCTCGGGGGTGAAGGCGCCGACGTGCAGTTCGTAGAATACGAGATCCTCGTGCGCCACGCCGTGCCAGACCTCATCCTGCCATTTGTAGGCGGAGGGATCGACCACCTGCGACGGCCCGTGGACGCCCTCTGGCTGATAGCGTGAGGCCGGATCAGGGAACGGCGGCTGAGCGTTGAGGCGGTAACGGTACCGCGCCCCCGCGCCGATGCCTTCGACGAAAAGTTCGAAATAACCTTCGCGTTGGGGCTGCATGGTGAGCGCCCGCCCCTCGTCTTCGAGGACGAGCGTCACGTCCTGCGCCTTGGGCGCCCACACGCGAAAGCGGACGCCGTCATCTTGTGGCAAGGCTCCTAATCTATTCATGATATGTGCTGCAAAGGAAAGTTGGCGTTGTCGAAGTTGGAGGATGGAGGATCGAGGATAGGAGGGAACAGCAGCCGGCTGGCCCGCTAAATCTTCTATTCTCGATCTGTACGTCCGTAGACCTCGGTCAGGGTGCGGAGGCGGTCGGCCACGCCTTTGCTCAGGGCATCCTGGGCGAAGCGCCAGGCCCAGTTGTCGGACTCCCGGCCGGGCACGTTCATTCTTCCTTCGCTGCCGGTGCCGAGCAGGTCCTGGAGGGGAATCACCACGAGGCTCGCCACCGAGGCCATCGCTGCGCGGATGAAGGCCCAGTGGACGTCTTCATCGCCCTCGCCTAGCCCGAGGTAGGCACGGGCATACGCCTTGCCGGTGCCGGCGAGAGAGCCGTCGTGCCGTGGCTGGGACGTGGGGAGATCATCCCACCAGCCGATGATGGTATCGTTGTCGTGCGTGCCGGTGTAGGCGACGAGCGAGGGCTGGTAGTTGTGCGGGAGGAAGTCCGAGGTGGCGTCGCTGTCGAAGGCGAACTGAAGGACGGCCATGCCGGGGAAATGCTGCTGCTCCATCAGGGCCGTCACGTCCGGCGTGATCACGCCCAGGTTTTCGGCGACGACGGGGAGGCTGCCGAGGTTGTGGCGGAGGGTGTCGAAGAGGGAGGCGCCGGGGCCTTCCACCCACCGGCCGTTTACGGCGGTCTCTTCCTCTGCCGGCACCTCCCAGTAGCCTGCAAACCCCCGGAAATGGTCGAGGCGAACGAGGTCGTAGAGCTTGAAGGTGCGGGCAAGGCGGCGGGTCCACCAGGTATAGCCGCGCTCGCGCATCCGTTTCCAGCGGTACAAAGGATTGCCCCAGCGCTGCCCCGTCTCGCTGAAATAGTCCGGCGGCACGCCCGCTACCACGGTGGGGTGGCCCTGCTCGTCGAGGAAAAACAGGTCGGGGTTGGCCCAGCAGTCGGCGCTATCGTGGGCAACGTAGATGGGAAGGTCGCCGAAGATGCGAATACCACGCTCGTGGCAGTATTGATGGAGTGCGTTCCATTGCCGGGCGAAGAGGAACTGCCAGAACTTGTGCAGCCGCACGGCGCGGGCGTGCATGTGATGCGCGTGCCTGAGGGCCTCCCCGTGGCGGTGCGCCAGTTCGTGCGGCCAGGCCGTCCACACACCGTCTCCGTACTCGCTCTTGAGGGCCATGAAGAGGGCGTAATCTTCGAGCCAGTCCGCCTCCTGCGCACAAAAGCCCTCGAAATCCGCCGGATTCAAGCCCGTTTCCCCGTCCTCGAATCGTGCAAAGGCGCGTTCGAGCACGCCGAACTTGAAGGGCACGGCGTGCTCGAAATCCACGCGATCCTCGGGGAAGTCCGGCCTATCCGACAAGTCTTCCTGTCGAAGGATTCCTTCCTCGACGAGGCGATCGGGGCTGATGAGGAGGGGATTGCCGGCGAAGGTGGACGGGCTGGAGTAGGGCGAGTATCCGTAGGCCACGGGCACGAGCGGAAGGACCTGCCAGAGCTGTTGCCTCGTCTGGGCCAGAAAATCGGCGAAGCGAAACGCCGCCGGGCCGAGGTCGCCAATGCCGAAGGGCGAGGGGAGGGAGGTGACGTGGAGCAACAGGCCACTGAGACGAGGGGGAGCCATGCGAGCGCGAAATCGGTGTTTGAGGGACGCCTGAAAAATGGGACGCAAAGATAACAAGCGAACGCGGGTTGAAAGAGGAAAGAGTCGGCGTGATGCCCTAAATTGTTCGCGTCGTTGCAAGGGTGGAGGTACGATGGAGCAGGCACAAGACACGCATCCACGCGAAGAGACAAACGGCCATCGCTGGGTCGCAGCAACTCTTCTTACAGAGCTCTGGCGTCGGTTTCGAGACGGGTGGGTAGGGTGCCCGGCCCCGGTCAAGCGCGCCTGGGCGGTGACGCTGCTGGGAGGTGGCGTCCTCGTCGCGGCCCTTTCGTGGGGCCTCGCCCACCTGGGTCAGTACCTGGCCGAGGCCGGCCGCCTGGACTGGGAAGCAGGATTGATCCAGTGGCTCGCAGACGAAACGTTCGTCAGCTTTTCTCTCGCGATGTGGATGGAGACGACGGGTAACTCGCTTTTCGCAATCCCCATCCTTGCTTGCCTCGCAGGCTGGGCGGCGTGGCATCACAAGCCCCTCCGGGCGCTGACCTTTGCCATCGGCTTCGCGGTGTATAAGCTTACGGTACAGATTGGCTGGTGGACGTGGGACCGCGCCCGCCCTACCCTCATCGAAGGCGGTGCGGCGACGCCGGAGGGGCTGGGCTCGTATCCTTCGGGGCACGTCACGCAGGCCGTTTTCGTTTATGGCATGATGGCCTACCTCTGGATCCGCGCTTCGCGCAGCCCGGTCGAGCGCGCCCTTGCTGTCCTGTTCATGCTGGTAATGGTAGCAGGCTCGGCCGTAGGGCGCTTGCGCGTAGGTGCCCATTGGCCCAGCGATCTCGCGGCGGGCTTCGTGCTGGGCCTCGCGTGGTTGGCGGTGGGCGTGCTGGCGCTGACGCGGGCTGATGCGAACGCGAGCCGTCCCGCGTAACCTCGCCGGGTAGCGTGCGTTTACCTGCCGACCGCGTTGTCCTCTATCAGCGTTCTCTTTTCATGCAAGACGTCCTCAACATCCTCACGCCCGCCGATTACACGTTTCTCGTCGGCCTCCTCGAAAGCAGCGTCAACCTCACCGATGACAGCCGCCTGCGGAGCCTGCTGGCGACGGTAGAGGCGTTCGACACGGAAGAGAGCCGCGCCGCCCTCAACCGGCAACTCGAACGGCAAATCCGCTACCTCGGCAGCGCCGACCTGGCCTTCCTTTTCCGGCAAGCCACCGGGCAGGAGCCGGGGGTGGCTTTCAGTGAGATCGTGCGTGACGTGGCGCAGAAAGTCAAGGTGGCGATGCCCCACTTGGGCACCAATCGTGAGATGGTGGAGCGCGTGGCCGAGGATTACGCGACGCAGCAGTTCGCCGATCTCTCTCCAGAGGCGCAGCAGCGGCTCCTCGTGGACCTCGGCGTGGAGCAGGAGCGGGCGGCGGCTTTCATCAAGAAGTCGGCAGGCGTGTTTACCCTCCCGGCGCTCATCGCCGCGTTCGATGTGATCGTGGTGCAGGGACTCGTCAAGCATATCATTTTCGGCGCCATCGCCAAAATCCTGGGCGGGCGGCTGGCGGGGCAGCTTTTCCGCTTCGTGGCGGGGCGCTTTCCCTGGTGGCTCCGCTGGGTCGGTCCCGCGGCGTGGACCGTCTCGATCTCGTGGACGGTGCTTGATCTCCAGGGACCGGCCTATCGCAAAACGATTCCCGCTGTCCTCTATCTCGGCCTTTGCTCCATCCGGGAGCGCGAAGGGATCGTCGTGGAGGGGTAGCGGGCGTGAAGGGACGGCTCTACCGCGATCAGCATCCCTGAGGGGTGTTCAGGCAATCTCGCGGATCAGTGCTTTTGTGCACAGAAGCCTCGTGGCAGTCATCTGGCCTCGGCAGATTGCAATATTTTGATCCCGCTTTTCGTTGGGTATAGAAGTTGCCTATGTTGCCCTTGGTCATCCAAAACTCAAGTTCTTCAAGAGGATCAATGATGAAATACACGCCTATCCTTAGCGCCTTCTTCCTGGCGCTGCTTTTTACCACCCTCTTTTCCTCACCGCTCATGGCCCAGGAGATTACCGGGAAGCGCACCATCACCGTAATGGGCGAAGGCGAAACGAATGTTGCGCCGGACGTGGCGGTGGTGCGCTTCGGCGTGGTCACGCGCCATAAGAACCCGGAGGAAGCACGCCGCCTCAACGCGGAGGCCGCCAGTGAGGCCATGAACGCCGTTCGTGCGCTCGGCATCGAGGAGCGGAACATCCAACTCGAAACGCTCCGTCTCCAGCCCGTTCGCGAGTACAACCAGGAGGCGAAGCGCTACGAAGAGGTGGGCTTCGAGGCGATCCGTCAGGTGAAGGTGGACGTGGAGGACCTGGAGAAGCTGCCCGCCCTCGTGGCGACGGTGGTCCAGAAAGGCGCCAATCGGCTTGTGGGCATTGCCTACGACTTGAAAGCGAAAGATGCGTCCCGCAACGAGGCGCTCCGCGAGGCTGCTGCCAAGGCCCGCGAGAAGGCCCAACTCCTGGCGAGCGCGCTCGGCGCCACCCTGGGGCAGGTGCTCACCATCCACGAGCAGAATTTCTACTACGCCCCGCCGCAGCCCTACATGCGCACCGAAGCCATGGCGATGAAGGCCGACGCCGCCCCCGAGCCCGACGCCTACGCCTCCGGCGAGATCGAGGTGCGTGCCTCGGTGCAGGTCGTCTTCGAAATCGAATAGCGCGGGCGGTTGGTTGGCGGCTCGTGCAAGGGCCGTCAACCAACCTCTTCCGTGTGCTCGTCCAGCCAGCAGGCGATCTCGTCGAGGACGAGGTGGCCCTCCGGCTCGTTGAAGGTCTCGTGGTAGAGGCCAGGGTAAAGGCCGAGTGTCTTGTCTTCGGAACGGGCACGGAAATAAAGCTCCTGGCTACCGCGCGGGTCGGTGATCTGGTCGTCGGTGCCATGAATGAGGAGGAGGGGGAGCGTAAGATCCTCCATTTGCGCCCGGATGCGCTCGCTCGCCCGCACGATTTCGGCTCCTGTGCGGGCCGGGATGCGTCCGTGGAAGTTGAGCGGATCGCTTTCGGCCTGGGCCACCACCTCCGCATTGTGCGAGAGGTAGCGCCGGTCGAGCGGAAGCGTCGGCAGGGTGGGGAAGATGCGGCTGATGAGCGGAGCGAGGGCGCGAAGCACCGGGTTGACGTCCTCGCCCACACGCAAGGCGGGGCTGGAGAGGAGGAGGCCGGTGAAAGCATCGTCACGTTCCAGGCAATAAAGGGCGGAGACGGCGCCCCCCATGCTATGGCCGAAAAGGAAAAGCGGCTGCCCGTGGAGGCGGCGCCGAACGCGCTGGAGGAAGACGTGAAGGTCGTCTAGGTAGCGGTCGAAGGAAGAGACGAGGGCACGCCGGCCCTCTGAACGACCAAAGCCACGTTGGTCGTACGTGAAGACCGCGAACTCGCGCTGGGCGAGATAATGGCCGAGCCGCGCGTACCGTCCCGAATGCTCGGCGTACCCGTGGACGAGGGCGACGGCGGCGCGCGCCTCCTCCTCCGGTTGCCAGCCCTGCTCGAAGAGCTTCAGGCCGTCGTCCGTATCGAAAGCGCCGTCGAAGACGCGTACGTCGGGGGAAGGGTAAGGGGAGGCCGTCATGCCGGGTGAAGAGGCTGGACGGTTCGGCGAGGGTGATCCTGCTTACAACGTCGCCTCACGGGCGACTATTGTCTACAGACTCGCAGGAGGCCAAAAATGTTACCGGGCCGTCTCGAAAATGTGCATCAGGAGTTCGTGCATGCCGCTCTTCGGGGGCACCTCCGAGCGGGCAGAGCCGTGCGGCTGCGGCTTCCGTCCGTCGCTTAAGCGAGGGGCCGCCTGGTCGGTCGGCGTGTAGGATTCGGCTTCCGACAGCGCCTGCATCGCTACCGGCAGCAGTTCGGCTATGTGAAAGGTCCCCGTCTTCATGGTCGGTCCCTCTTGCCCATCTGGTGGCCCATTACATTGTCCAGTTGCTAAGCTACAGGGTCTTGGTGACAGCCATGCGTCACCAGTCCTGCGCCTCGTCTAAACCCGTCTTCTGGGGAGGTTGCCGGGCAGAGATCTCTCGATGACAACGTGCAACCAACCAGAGCCCAAACCACGGATTCTCACAAGGTTCACTGCCTCGCATTGAACTGGTCGGGCCCAACGACGTAGTTTGGGCTGTCAGAATAGTTACAGTTCAAACATTTGCATTTCCAGGCGCTTAGGGCCAATGGGCTGGTTGCGGAAAAAGGGGATGAGGAGCTTGCTGGTGGCCGTGCTGGTGGCCAGCCTGCTGCCACTTGTGGCTGCGCCTACGGCGTGGGCGCGCGGGCACGTTTCCGTTTCCTACGCCACCTGGCTGCGCGCCCAACTCCGCCTGCCTGCCGATGCGGCTTTCGATGCTGCCGTCGAAGAGGCCCTGGACGTCCACCCGCGCTCGCTAGACGATTTTCTGCAAGCCTTCGTTGCCGCCTATGAGGCGCAGGGCGCGGACCTTGCCGACGTTTTCTCTTCCCACGGTCTTTCCGGCGAGGCGCTCGTCGCCTACTTGCAGGGGCGCTATTTGCGGCTTATCGGGCAGGCGCTTGTGCCGCGCGTGCTGCTCACCGCCTCCTCGGCGCGCACCGGCGGCACCTCCGGGGGAGCGTTCCTGGCCTCACAACTGGCCTCCCGATTCTTGGCCCTGCCGTCCGACGGTGCTGCACGCTCCGTGCTCCAGGAGGCAGATCCAGTCTTTTCTTTCCGACTCGTTTCTTCGGCGCGGCCGCTCGGCCCGTAGGATTGTTGTCCCCCATTTTTGTACCGCTGTGCTTTGCCGGTACGGCGAAGTGCGAAGGGCGAACAGAGATCGTTTCTTTTCGCTGTGTGCCCTTCGCCCTGCGCTGCGGTGATCGCTCCTGAAGTGTGATCGAAAGGGATGCTCCTGGCCCGTTTGCCTCGGCGGCCTTTCGCTTCCGCTCCTTCCTTTTCCGAAGCCCAACCTATCAGATATCATGCAAGGTAACGGATTCAAGATCTTTCTGACGGTGTTCTTCCTGGCGTTGTGCGGGTATTACCTGTATCCGTCGGTGCAGAACTACTTCATCTCGCGCACACTTGACGACCTCGACGGAGACGCCGAGGCCGAGTACGTCGCGGAAAACTACAACAAGATCCAGACGGTGCAGGAAAAGGCCCTCAAGCTGGGCCTCGACCTGCTCGGCGGCATGCACGTCACCCTTGAGGTGCGCACTGACGCCCTCATCCGCGAACTCGCCTCCGACACGGATCAGAACTTCGACGAGATCCTCACGGCCGCCCGCGAGCAGGTGAATTCCGGCGCCTACGACTCGGTCATCGACGCCTTTGTGGACGAGTTTGAGCGGCGCGACGCGGATGCCCGCCTGTCGCGTTACTTCCGCGACGCCGACGCCGGCATCACCCGTCGCAGCAGCAACGGCGAGGTGGCACAGTTCCTCCGGACCGAGGCCAGCGAAGCCATCGACCGTGCCATCTCTATCATCCGCGACCGCGTTGACCGCTACGGCGTGACGGAACCATCGATCCAGAAGCAGGGCACCCGCCGCGTGGTGGTGGAGCTGCCCGGCGTGGACGACCCCGAGCGCGTGCGTAAGCTGCTGCGCGGCACCGCCCGCCTCGAATTTCGCCTGATGGCCGATCCGCAGGAGCTGCAGGCCTCTCTACGCGACGTGATCGAGTATTTCGAGGAGGGCGACGTGGACGCGGCGGACACGACTTTCTCAGAGCCGGGCGAGGTGCTGGTCGACGATATGGCGGAAGACACGACGGCCCACGCTGCCGCCGATACCGCCCTCGCCGACAGCGCGCTCGACGTCGGTTCTCTCCTGGCCGACGCCGATGAGCCCGGCGCGACGAATCCGCTCCTGGATGTGATGCAGCCGGTGGGGCAGGGCGTCGTCTTTGGCCTCGTGGCCGAAGGGGATACCGCCAAGGCCAACTTGCTTCTGGGCGAGCCGGACGTGCGGGCTATGTTGCCCAACAACATCCGCCTGATGTACACCTCGTCGCCGGTGGGCACCACCGAGCAGGGCCAGGAGGTTTACTACCTCCTCGGCGTCCACGACGAGGTTGAGCTTACGGGCGAGGTCATCACCGACGCCCGTGTCGAGTTCGACGAGTTGAACCGCTCCGAGGTGTCGATGAACATGAACTCGGAGGGGGCGCGGACGTGGGCGCGCATCACCGGCGCGAATGTGGGCCGCAACGTCTCCATCGTGCTCGACAATGTGGTCTATTCCTACCCCGTCGTCAACGAGCGCATCCCCAGCGGGCGCTCGTCCATCAGCGGCTTGGATTCGCGGGAGGAGGCGCAGGACATCGTGACGGTGCTCAAGAGCGGCGCGCTCCCGGCGCCCGTCGAGATCGTGGAGGAGCGCACGGTAGGGCCGAGCCTCGGGCAGGCATCCATCCGCGCCGGCCTCAACTCCGTCCTCGTGGGGCTGATGCTCGTGGCGCTCTTCATGATTTTCTACTACCGCACGGGTGGGGTGGTGGCGGACCTCGCCCTGGTGCTGAACATCCTGTTCATCCTCGGCATCCTGGCCGGTTTCCACGCCACGCTCACGCTCCCCGGCATCGCCGGCATCGTGCTCACCATCGGTATGGCGGTGGATGCCAACGTCCTCATCTTCGAGCGAATACGTGAGGAGCAATCGACCGGGAAGACGCTCAAGGCGGCTATCGACGGCGGCTACGCGAAGGCCCTCTCGGCCATCTTCGACGCGAACATCACGACGTTCTTCGTGGGCGCCATCCTCTACAGCTTCGGTGTCGGCCCCATCCAGGGCTTCGCCGTGACCCTCATGGCGGGCATCCTCGCCTCGATGTTCAGCGCTATCGTCATCACGCGCGTCATCTTCGACTACATGGTCGTCGAGCGCCGGATGAGCGTGAACTACGGGTGAGCGAGATGAAAGGACGAAGGGACGAGTTTATTTCCTCGTCCCTTCGTCCTCTTATTCGACAGCCTGCCACAACATTCCAGATTGACTATTGCCTTTTCGAGGCAACCAGATAGAGGACAAGACAATGCGCATTTTTGAAAACGCCAACTTCAGCTTCATCCAGAACCGGCGGAAGGCCTATGTCGTCTCCGGTGTGCTGATTCTGCTGAGCCTGATCTCGCTCGTCACGCGCGGTCTGGAGCTAGGCATCGACTTCCAGGGCGGCATGGAGTTCGTCGTCGAAAGCCAGGAGACGCTCAGCGCCACCGCCGTGCGGCAGGCGCTCGGCGGCGTGCTCGGCGTCGATCCCGAAGTAAAAACCTTCGGCGAGGACGCCCTGCTCGTTCGCACGCCCTCCGAGGGGGACATCAACGTCATGCAGTCGCAGATCGTCCAGGGCATTGAGGACAATTTCCCGGGTGCACAGCCCCAGATCGTCAAGACCGACATCGTGGGGCCGCGCTTCGCCAACGACCTGAAGGAAGGCGCCATCTACTCCATCCTCGGTTCGCTCCTGGTGATCTTCATCTACATCCTGATCCGGTTCGAGTGGCGCTTCGGCCTGGGCGCCGTGGCGGCGCTCTTCCACGATGTCACCATCACGCTCGGGCTGTTTTCCTTCCTGCACGGCTTCCTGCCTTTCTCGCTGCAAATCGACCAGACGATCATCGCCGCGTTCCTGACCATCGTCGGTTACTCGCTCAACGATACGGTGGTCGTCTTCGACCGAATACGCGAGTACACCAACCTGTTCAAGACCGAGGCGTACGGGGGGGTGGTCAACCGCTCGATCAACAATACCCTCAGCCGAACGATCGTCACGTCGAGTACCACCTTGCTCGTGGTCATCACGCTCTTTATATTCGGAGGCGAAGTGCTGCGCGGGTTCGCGTTCGCCCTCATCGTCGGCATCGGCATCGGCACGTACTCGTCGATCTTCGTGGCGTCGCCGATTGTCGTCGAACTGAAGGATCGTGCCACACGGTAGTCGGTTGTCCGTGGTTGGACGGTCAGGGCGGCCACTACAATTGACTACGAGCAAAGGACAACTAACCAAGCGGTGATCAGATGAACTACTCGGTTGACGAACGCTACAACTCGGTCGTGATTGCCCTCAAGGGCAACGTCATGGGCGGCCCCGACGGGGCGAAGCTGCACGACACGCTCCATGAACTGCGCGAGCAGGGCAAAAAGAACGTGGTCGTGGATCTGGCGAAGACCAAGTTCATGAACTCGAGCGGCCTGGGGATGCTCATCAGCGGCATGACGACGATGCGCAACGCGGGCGGCGACCTCCGCCTGGCCAACGTGGCCGACCGCATCCAGTCGCTCCTCGTCATCACCAAGCTGATCACCGTCTTCAAACACTACGACTCCGTCGAAGCTGCCGCGAAGAGCTACGAGGACGAACCGCCGCAGTCCGCCAACGGCTGACCCTGGCGGGGTGCTGATCTTTTGGAAAGGCGGCGGGTTAAATCCTCGCCGCCTTTCTTGTGTGTAAGAGTGAGGTGGCATCGGCGGCTCAGGCTTGGAGCTTCGCCTCATTCAATCCGATATT
>JAHEMB010000626.1 GCA_024643915.1 Rhodothermaceae bacterium
GTGCGGGTGCAGGTGCGCGCCGGGGAAGATGCCGTGGGAAAACTTCGAGGTGTACTCGAAATACTTCACCACCATGAAGACGCCCGCCAGGGCGATGGTGAGCAGCAGGTTGAAGACGACCCACTTGTTCTTGTCGTTCTGCGCGTAGTGGATCGACAGCGCCACGGTGAAGGACGAGCCCAACAGGACGAGCGTGTTGAGGCCGCCCATCCACGGGTTCAGCGCCTTGCTCGCCACCAGGAACACCTCGGGGTGCCATACACGGTAGACAGTGTACGCCACGAACATCCCGCTGAAAAGCAGGATCTCCGTGATTAGAAACAGCCACATCCCCAGCTTCGCCGCGTCAAACTGCTGCTCCGAAGAGACAAACCAGTGTTTGAGATGCGTCGGGTGATGGACGTGCGCCTCCACGTGGGGCGCCGCTGCCGTTGCCGTCGTCGTCGAATTGGCCATAACGTCTTTCTAAATATCAAATCCCAAGCCCCAAATTCCAATTTTCTCGACCAGCACCATTTGGAAATTGGGATTTGGAGCTTGGAGCTTCTCCGTTCAAGTGGTCGGGGTTTCCCTTCTGGGTGGCGTCACGTCGACACCCGCGCCGTCGCCCGTACCGTCACCGAAGATCTCCTCGCCCGCTTTGTAGTAGTCATAGGGACCATGGCGCACGATGGGCGTGTGGTGGAAGTTGTGCGGGTCGGGCGGCGAGGTCGTGTGCGTCCATTCGAGCGTGGCGGCGCCCCATGGATTCGGCGGGGCCGGCCTGCCGCGCCAGAGGGACCACAGCAAATACCCCGCGACGAGGAAAAGCCCCGCACCGAGGACGTAGCTGCCGATGGTCGAGACGAAGTGCAGCGACTCGAACTGCGGCAGGTAATCGTAGTAGCGGCGCGGCATCCCCTGGCTGCCCAGGATGAATTGGGGAAAGAAGGTCAGGTTGAAGCCGATGAAGACGAGGAGCGCACCGATCTTGCCGGCCGTCTCGTTGTACATCTTGCCTGTCATCTTCGGCCACCAGTAATGCATCCCCCCCAGGAGGGCGATAAACATGCCGCCCACCATCACATAATGAAAGTGCGCCACCACGAAGTAGGTATCGTGCAGGTGCACGTCCACGGCCAGCACGCCCAGCATGATGCCCGTCAGCCCACCGATGGGGAAGATGAACATAAACGAGAGCGCGTAGAGCATCGGCGTCTGAAGCCAGATCGACCCCTTGTACATCGTCGCCACCCAGTTGAAGATCTTGATGGCGGTGGGGATACCGATGAGGTAGGTCAGGAGCGAGAAGAGGATCGACGAGATGGCGCTCTGGCCGCTGACGAACATGTGGTGCCCCCACACGAGGAATCCCAGCATGGCGATGGCAACCGACGAGAGCGCGATGGCCGTGTAGCCGAAGACCCGTTGCCGCGAGAACGTCCCGATCAGCTCCGAGATGATGCCAAAGCCGGGCAGGATCATGATGTAAACGGCGGGGTGACTGTAGAACCAGAAAAAGTGCTGGAACAGCACCGGGTCGCCCCCCAGCGCCGGATCGAAGATGCCGATCTGCAAAGTCTTCTCCAGGAGGAGCAGCAGCATCGTGATGCCGATGACGGGAGTCGCCAGAATCTGCACGATGCTGGTGGCATACATGCCCCAGACGAAGAGCGGCAGGCGGTTCCACGTCAGCCCCGGCGCCCGCATCTTGTGGATGGTGACGATAAAATTGAGGCCCGTCAGGATCGAGGCGAAGCCGGCCACGAACACCGCCAGCGTCATAAAGATCACCGAGTTGCCCGCCACCTCGCTCGAATACGGCGTGTAAAACGTCCACCCGGTATCGACCTTGCCGACGATGAGGGCGGTGATGATCAGCAGGCCGCCTGCGAGGAATATGTAGTAGCTCGCCAGGTTGAGACGAGGGAAGGCCACGTCTTTCGCCCCGAGTTGGATGGGCAGGGCGAAGTTGCCGAGGATGCCCGGCGCGGCCGGCACGAGGAACGCGAAGACCATCAGGATGCCGTGCATCGAGAAGACCTGGTTGTAGGTCTCCGGCCCCATGATGGTCTCCCCCGCCGTCGCCAGTTCGGTGCGGACGAGGAGCGCGAGGATGCCTGCTATCAGAAACACCACCGCCAGCGTCACCGCGTACAAAATGGCGATGCGCTTGTGGTCCACCGTCAAGAGCCAGGACTTGAGGCTCTTGTCGTGGTTCAGGTAATGATGATCGCCGTGATGATCCGCCATGTGGTTCGAGAGGTTGCGCTACTTCGGGAATGCGGGCGGACCCGCTACTGCTGCGTCTTGATAAATTCGATGAGGGCCGACACCTGCCGCTCGTTGAGCGACGAATAGGGCGGCATCACCGGCTGGTAGCCTGCCACCACTTTGGCGTTCGGCTCCAGGATGGACTCGCGCAGGTAGTTCTCGTCCACCTCCGCCGACCCGCTCTGAAGCTGCTCCGTCTTCCCGAAAAGCCCCTGGAACGAAGGGCCTACGCCAGCGGCGCCGTCGAGCGAATGGCAGCCATTGCAGGCTTGCTGGGTGTAGAGAATCTCGCCGTACTCTTCGAGGGGCAGGTCATCTCCCCCGCCGCCGCCACTTTCCACCCAGTCGTTGAAGTCGTCCTGCGAATGCACCACCACTTTGGCCAGCATACCGCTGTGTTGCGTGCCGCAATACTCGGTGCAGAACACCTGAAACGTATCCACCCGCGTGGCCTCGAACCAGAGGGAGGAATAGCGATTGGGCAGCACGTCTTGCTTGACGCGGAAGGCGGGGATAAAGAAGCTGTGGATGACGTCCTCGCTGTTCATCACGAGGCGCACGGGCCGGTCTACGGGCACGTGCAGCTCGCCCGTTGAGCGGGTGCCATTGGGGTACTCAAAATTCCACAGCCACATCTGGCCCGTCACGCGGATCTCGTAGGAGTCCGGCGGCGCCGTTTCGAGCTTCACGAAGAGCCGGAAACCCCAGGTAAAAATGACCAGGACGAGGAGGGTCGGGATGACGATCCAGGCGGCTTCGAGCAGTTTGTGCTCCTTGATCGGCTTCGGGCGCTCCCCCGCATGCCGCCGCCGGTACTTATAGGTGAAGTAAAGCATCGCGATCATCACGCCCGTG
>JAHEMB010000040.1:0-8200 GCA_024643915.1 Rhodothermaceae bacterium
CTCGAGCAGGTTGATCTTCGCCTGGTTCGAATACGCTACGATGGCGCCGGCGAGATAGGCCGACGAGCCGCTGACGTTGGTGAGTTGATGCGCCACCAGCCCACCGGTGCAGCTCTCAGCCACAGAAAGGGTGAGACCGCGCTCTCTTAGCAAGCGTCCGACCACGCTTTCCAGCGTCTCACCATTCGTCCCGAAAACGTACCGGTCGATGCGGCTGCGAAGGTGCTGCTCGAAAGCGTCGAGGCTCGCTTCGGCGGTGGCCTGCTCCTTGGCGAGGGCCGTCAGGCGGAGGCGTACACCCCCGGTGCCGGGCAGGAAGGCCAGCCGCAGATGATCGTTGAGAAGGCCCGAGAGGTCGCCGATCCGCTCTTGCAAGTTCGACTCGCCAATTCCGGCGGTGTGGAGCGTCCGCTGGCCGATGACGCGCAGGCCGCCGTGCCGTCGCAGCCGAGGCAGCACCTCGTCGCTCATGAGAGCCTGCATCTCGTGCGGCACGCCGGGCAGCACCGCCAGCATCCGCTCCTCGGTTTCGTACCAGAGGCCGGGCGCCGTGCCGTTCGGGTTGGGCAGGATCTCGAAGCCCTCAGGCACCATCGCCTGCCCCTGGTTGCCCGACGGCATCTTTATCCCCCGCCCCGCGAACCGTTTTTCGATCTCGTCAAGAATGGCGGCGTCGAAATGCAGGTCCTTATCGAAGTATGCGGCGACGGCGACTTTGGTGATATCGTCGTGGGTGGGGCCGAGGCCGCCGGTGGTGATAACCAATTCGGCCTCGTCATAAGCGCGGGCGAGGGCCCTACGGATGGCGGACTCATCGTCGCCCACCGTCACGGCGCACGCCACGTCCACGCCGCTGAGGGTGAGGTGCTCCCCGATCCAGGCTGCGTTTGTGTTGACGGTCTGCCCGATGAGCAGCTCGTCGCCAATCGTTAATATCTCAGCTCTCATTTCTTGATGACATTCATTCGCTGCGCTCACGGTCAATTGGCTCGCTACCCCCACGCGCTGCCATAGCCGGGCGGGGCGAGCGCCTTCGGACGACGCACGAAGAGCCAGAAGAAAAATCCGAGCGGCCACCACAGCAGCCCGACGAAAAGCACCGCCAGGCGCGGGTCGTGGCCCAGCCGCCGCGCATCCCGCCACACCCACACGAGGCTGGCTACGTAAAGCAAGAGTACTGCGGCCAGAACGCTCCAAAAAATCAGCGGCTCTTCCATCCCTGTTCCTCCATGTGTCAGCCTTGCCACCGTTCGCTCCACGCCTGCGGATCACGCTGCCAGTCGCGCAACTCCTCGACGTCCGCCGCCGCAATCCGGTCCTGCTCCCGAGCGACGGACAGCAACGTCTCAAAATCCGTGAGGGTAAAAACTGGCAGCAGCGCCTCGGCGAAGCGGGAGCGTGCCACCTCCAGGCCGTAGGAAAAAATTGCCAGAAGCGCAGCGACCTCGGCGCCCGCCCCCCGCACAACCTTGACGACGTTGAGGGACGAGCCGCCGGTAGAAATCAGGTCTTCGACAATCACTACAGTATGCCCCATTTCCACACGACCCTCAACCTGGTTGCCGCGCCCGTGCTCCTTCGGTTTGGAACGCCCGTAGGCCAGCGGGAGGTCCAGCCGTTCGGCCAGCCAGGCGGCGTGCGGGATGCCGGCGGTGGCCGTACCGACGATCACGTCCGGCTGCATATGCTGCGCTGCCAGGATTTCCGCAAAACCCTCGGCGATGCCGCGGCGGACGGCCGGGAAGGCGAGAGTGAGACGGTTGTCACAGTAGAGGGGCGCCTTGAGACCGGAGGCCCAGGTGAAAGGTGCCTCGGGCGAGAGGTGGACGGCGCCGATCTCCAGCAGGTCGGCGGCGAGGCGGCGGGCGCGCGGTTCGTCAGCCATTGGATTGCGCCGGCTCGTTGTAGTCCTGCCTCATCACGTACAGGACGCCGGTGATGATCGTGAAAAGCACGACGAAGGCCAAGGCGATGAGCGGGATGGTGCTGTCGAGCGTCCAGCGCGCGGCCTCGCCAAACGTACCGCTGAGCCGGGCGAGCGGCAAGAGAGCCAGCATGAAAATGAGGTAGATGAGTTGCACGAGCGTCTTCAGGCGAGCGGCCTGAAGCGTCCGCAGGCTGCGGCCATGCGCCTCGGCCCAGGTCCGCATCGCCGTCACCCCCCCGTCTCGCAACGCGATCAGGAGGACGGCCCACCACGGCACGTTCTCCGGTTGCAGAAATGCCAGCGCGACGAACGTGCCCAGCACCAGCACCTTATCGGCGAACGGGTCGAGGAACTGGCCCAGGCGGGAGCGGACCTTGTAGGTGCGCGCCACCTTGCCGTCGAGCCAGTCCGAGATGGCAGCAAAGACGAAAAGGCCGAACGCCCACGACTGCCCCAGGAGGGTGTCCGACATCAGCAATACCAGCATCACCGGGGTGACGAGGATGCGGGAGATAGTTAAGGCGTTCGGTACGTGTTGCATTTGCCCGGCTGCTGTTCAAGCATCGGCGCAAGATAGGGTAGAAAACCGCCGGTTGAAAGTTAAGTAAAGGGCCACTTCCAACGTTCGTCTTTCAACGCCCGCCCGTCCCGGCGGCGTTCCTTGCTCCCTTCTCATTTCCTGCAATCTTTTCATGGCAGGCGCATGGACTGCGCCAAAAGTGGCTGAACCCGGCACAGGGTATAGCGGATTCCGGCCCGACGCCTGCCAATGTGACGGGCGTGCCCAATCGGCACCGTTCTTGAGATTACCTCGCCCAGAACGTATCGACTATACGAAATACCGAGTTTCACCATACAGCGAGCAGCGAACGGACTATGAGCAAGATTATCGGCATTGACCTGGGCACGACGAACTCCGTCGTGGCCGTGATGGAAGGCGGCGAGCCCAAAGTGATCGAAAACGCCGAGGGGGCGCGCACTACACCCTCTGTCGTCGCGTACAAGAAAGACGGCGAGCGGCTCGTCGGCGCCCCGGCCAAGCGGCAGGCCATCACGAACCCGCAGAACACCATCTTCTCCATCAAGCGGTTCATGGGCCGCAAGTACGACGAGGTGGCGTCGGAGATCAAGACCGTGCCGTACCACGTCGTGAAGGGCGACGGCGACGTGGCCCGCGTCGAGGTGAACGAGCGCGTCTACACGCCGCAGGAGATCTCGGCGATGGTGCTGCAGAAGCTGAAGCACACGGCCGAAGAGTACCTGGGCGAGAAGGTGACCGAAGCCGTCATCACTGTGCCGGCCTACTTCAACGACGCCCAGCGCACCGCCACCAAAGAGGCCGGGCAGATCGCGGGCCTCAACGTGCGCCGCATCATCAACGAGCCCACGGCAGCGGCCCTCGCCTACGGGCTGGATAAGAAGCAGGAGGATGAGATCGTCGCCGTCTTCGACCTCGGCGGCGGTACCTACGACATCTCCATCCTCGAACTCGGCGAAGGCGTCTTCGAGGTCAAATCGACCAACGGCGACACCCATCTCGGCGGCGACGACTTCGACCAGCGCCTGATCGACTACATCGCCGACGAGTTCAAGAAGCAGGAAGGCGTGGACCTGCGTGCCGATCCGATGGCCCTCCAGCGCCTCAAGGAGGCCGCCGAAAAGGCCAAGGTGGAGCTATCGAGCGCCCAGCAGACGACCATCAACCTGCCGTTCATCACCGCCACGCAGGAAGGCCCGAAGCACCTCACACTCGACCTCTCCCGTGCGAAGTTCGAGCAGCTCGTGGACGACCTCGTCGAGCGCACCATCCCGCCGATGCAGAAGGCACTCAGCGACGCCGGGCTGACGAAAGAGCAGGTGGACGAGGTGATCCTCGTCGGCGGCTCCACGCGCATCCCGAAGATCCAGGAAGTCGTCGAGGACTTTTTCGGCAAGAAGCCCAATAAGACCGTCAACCCGGACGAGGTCGTCGCCATCGGTGCGGCCATCCAGGGCGGCGTCCTCTCGGGTGACGTCTCCGACGTGCTCCTGCTCGACGTGACGCCCCTGAGCCTCGGCATCGAGACGCTCGGCGGCGTGACGACGACGCTCATCCCGTCGAACACGACCATCCCCACGCGCAAGAGCGAGATTTTCTCCACCGCGAGCGACAACCAGCCCTCGGTTGAGATCCATGTGCTCCAGGGCGACCGCGAGATGGCGGTGGACAACCGCACCATTGGCCGCTTCCACCTCGACGGCATCCCCCCTGCCCCGCGCGGCGTGCCTCAGGTGGAAGTGACCTTCGACATCGACGCTGACGGCATCCTCAACGTCTCGGCCAAGGATAAGGCGACGGCCAAGGAGCAGTCGATCCGTATCGAGGCCTCAAGCGGCCTGACCGAGACGGAGATCGAGAAGATGCGCCAGGCCGCCCGCGACCACGCCTCCGAGGACAAGAAGCGCCGCGACGAGGTCGAGAAGATGAACCAGGCGGACTCGCTCATTTACACGACCGAGAAGAACCTGAAGGAGTACGGCGAGAAGCTGCCCGCCGAGAAGCGCGCCAAGATCGAGGCATCTCTGGAGCGGCTGAAGGAGGCGCACAAGCAGCGCAACGCCGCCGAACTTGAATCGGCCCTGCAGCAACTCAACCAGGCGTGGCAGGACGCCAGCCAGGACCTCTACCAGGCCCAGCAGCAGGAGGCCGGCGCCACGGCCGGCGACGGCGCCCCCGAGGGCGAGCCCGCCCCCGCCGAAGAGGGCGTCCACGACGCCGACTTCGAGGTGGTGGACGAAGACGAGCCCAAATCGTAGGCCGTCCGGCTTACGCTTCTACATAGATCGAGGCCCCGGCTGTCCCCTGAGGTGGTCGGGGCTTCTTTTTGAATCGAAGAACCTACGAATCGATGCATCGAAGAAGAAGTATTGCCGAAGCACTCGTCGCTTCTTCGTCTCTTCGATTCCTCCGTTCATCCGTCCCCGCCACAATGGCAGCGCCCCCCTGTTGGCAGGGTTTTTGGAAATTACAAGACCGCTTCAAACAATAGCTTGCGTGACGCATTATGACAGGCACCCGCGCCTCGTCGTGCTGCGCCCCTCATTGCCTGACAACCCGCTCTTACCATAAAGAATGACCGAAATCCTCCACTGGCTCATCGACGACGAGGACGACCCGGAGCAGAGTATCCCGCTCCCGACCGCCGACGACGAAAAGGAGATGAGCACCGCCGACGTGCCGGAGACCCTGCCGATCCTGGCCCTCCGCAACACGGTGCTCTTCCCCGGCGTGGTGCTGCCTATTACGGTAGGCCGTGACGCCTCCCTCCAACTCGTCAAAGACGCCTTCAATAACGACCGGCTCATCGGCGTGGTGGCGCAGCGGCAGAGCGAGGTCGAGAACCCCGATCCTGCCGATCTCTACGACGTCGGCACCGTGGCGACGATTCTCAAGCTCATCAAGATGCCGGACGGGTCAAAGTCCATCGTCATCCAGGGCAAGCGCCGCTTCCGCATCGACGAATACGTGCAGACCGAGCCGTACTTCAAGGCCCGCGTCGAGGCCCTGCCGGAGACGATCAAGACGGACGAGGTGGAGGTGCAGGCGCGCATCCGCTCTATCAAGGAGCTGGCCATCCAGATCGTCAACCTCTCGCCGAACCTGCCGAGCGAGGCCGCCTACGCCATCCAGAACATCGAGTCGCCCACCTTCCTGATTCACTTCATCGCCTCAAACCTCCAGGTAGAGGTCGAGGAGAAACAGGAACTGCTGGAGACGATTTCGCTCATCGAGCGGGCCGACCTGGTGATGGCCCAGCTCAACCGGGAGCTTCAGGTGATGCAGCTCTCGGAAGAGATCCGCAGCCGCGTCAAGAGCGACGTGGACCAGCAGCAGCGCGAGTACCTTCTCCGCCAGCAGCTCAAGGCCATTCAGGACGAATTGGGTGAGGGCGAAGGCGCCAGCGGCGATGTGGGCGAATTGAAAGAGCGCGCCGAAAAGAAGGACCTGCCCGACCACGCCCGCAAGGTCGTCGAAAAGGAACTCGACAAGCTCGGGCGCACCAACCCGGCCAGCCCGGACTACGCCGTCACCCGCAACTACGTGGACTGGATCCTCGACCTGCCCTGGCAGGAGTATTCCGAGGATCACCTCGACATCAAGCGGGCCGAGCAGATCCTCGACGAGGACCACTACGGGCTGGAGCAGGTGAAGAAGCGCATCCTCGAACACCTCGCCGTGCTCAAGCTCAAGGGCGACATGAAAGCGCCTATCCTGTGCTTCTACGGCCCCCCCGGCGTCGGCAAGACGAGCCTGGGCAAGAGCATCGCACGGGCGATGGGGCGCGAATTTGTACGGATGAGCCTGGGCGGCGTGCGCGACGAGGCCGAGATCCGAGGCCACCGGCGGACCTACGTAGGCGCCCTGCCGGGCCGCGTCATCCAGGGCCTCAAGAAAGCCGGCACCAACAACCCCGTCTTCATGCTCGACGAGGTGGACAAACTCGGCTCTGACTTCCGGGGCGACCCGTCCAGCGCCCTCCTCGAAGTCCTCGACCCCGAACAGAACAGCGCCTTCAACGACCACTACCTCGAACTCGACTACGACCTCTCGAAGGTTCTCTTCATCGCCACGGCCAACTACCTGGAGCAGATCCCGCCGCCGTTGCGCGACCGCATGGAGATGATCGAGATCACGGGCTACACGCAGGAGGAGAAGCTCGCCATCGCGCGGCAGTACCTCCTGCCCCGGCAGGTCGAGCGCAACGGCCTCAAGCCCGAGCAGTTCGAGATCACAGACGAGGCCTTGAACCTCATCATCGACGGCTACACGCGCGAGAGCGGCGTGCGCCAACTCGAACGCACGGTGGGCGCGGTGGCACGCGGCGTGGCGAAGAAAGTCGCCACCGAGGAGGTCGAGCGCGAAAAGGTCGATGCCGACGAGATAAAGGAATTCCTCGGCGCCCGTAAGTTCTTCAGCGACGTGGCGCAACGTACCGAGGTGCCGGGCGTGGCGACGGGCCTGGCCTGGACGCCCGTCGGCGGCGACATCCTCTTCATCGAGGCCAGCGTCTCGCGCGGCATGGGCCGGATGACGCTTACCGGCCAGCTCGGCGAGGTGATGAAGGAGAGCGCGCAGGCCGCCTACTCGTACGTCAAGGCGCGGGCCGGCGACCTCGGCATCCCGCAAGATGCCTTCCGCTACTGGGACGTCCACGTCCACGTTCCCGCCGGCGCCGTGCCCAAGGACGGCCCCTCGGCGGGCGTGGCGATGCTCTCGGCGCTTGTCTCCATCTACACGCAGCGGCGCATCAAACACACCGTCGCCATGACGGGCGAAATCACCCTGCGCGGTCTCGTTCTCCCGGTGGGCGGCATTAAGGAAAAGGTGCTTGCCGCCAAGCGCGCCGGCCTAGAATCTGTCTTGCTGCCGGAGAAAAACCGGAAGGATATCGAGGAGATCAAAAGCGCAGCGCTGGAGGACATGGAGATCACCTACCTCAATCGGATGGAGGAGGTCATCGAGCACGCTCTCGAAGAAGAGGCCGTCGCCGAGCCGAAAGCCTTCTTCACGATTCCCGACGAAGAGAAGCACCGCGTGCCGGTGCCGGGCAACGGCGTCACCACGATTGAGCCGGAAGGTGCGATTATCAACTGATCCTATTCCTCAACCAAATACAATAATGGGCTGCTTGCACGTTGCGGGCAGCCCTTTTCCCTTCAAGCATCACTTCTCCTCACCAAACACCGTCAATACGAGCCGGCGGGGGCCGCCGTGGTCGCGGTGCTCACAGAGGTAGAGGCCCTGCCAGGTGCCGAGGGCGAGGCGGCCACCGCGTATCGGGATCGTGAGGCCGCTGCCCAGGAGCGAGGCTTTGATGTGCGCCGGCATGTCGTCCGGCCCTTCGAGCGTGTGGCGGTAGTAAGGCTGGTTTTCAGGCACCATTTCATTGAAGTGCCGCTCGAAGTCGCCGCGCACGTCCGGGTCAGCGTTCTCGTTGAGGGTGAGCGAGGCCGACGTGTGCTGGATAAAAAAGTGGGCCAGGCCGACCGCGACGTTATCAATTTCCGGCGCCTGCGCCATCACTTCATCCGTGATGAGGTGGAAGCCACGCGGGCGGGCCTTCAGGGTGATTTGTCGCTGGTACCAGGGCATGGCGGGCAACCTACTCATTCGGCACGACGATGTCCAGCCAGACCGGGAAGTGATCGCTCGGCGCGTCTGCATCGGAGGAAAGGCGCAGGACGCCACCATTCAGCACGGTTAGGTTCGTGGAAGGCAACACGTAATCGACG
>JAHEMB010000040.1:8210-12428 GCA_024643915.1 Rhodothermaceae bacterium
ATCGCTCGTGTGTGCATTGCCGGCCTGCTCGGCAGGGCGCACGACGCCACCTTCCAACACCGTCAGGTTCATGGAAGGCAACACGTAATCGACGCGCAGGCCCCACCCGGCAGTGTCGTCAGGGTCGAGCTTGGGATAGGCCGCTCGGCCCGCCGCGTCCGCCGTCGGCACGAAGTCGCCGTTCACGCGTGGGTGTGCGAGGAGAAACGTACCAATGGGATCATCGAGGGCGCGGCCTTCGTCGGGGTCGGCGTTAAGGTCGCCCATGATCACGAAAGAGGCCTCCGCATCCAGCCCGCCCGACCGCCCGGCGTCATCGACGATATAGCCCGCGCCAACGATATAATCGGCCCAAAAGCGGATCTCGTCGTGGTTGCGGCGCACGTTGCGCTGCTCGGCAGCGTCAAAGGCGGGCGGCGTCGGGTGGCTGGCAAGGACGTGCAGGACCGCGCCGTTGGGGAGTCGCACGGGCACGTCCCAATGGCTCTTGGAGGAGAGACGGAAAAGCCGCGTCTCCTCCTCAGCGTACCAGGGTATGCCGTTTTCCGGATTGCTGGGCATCAGGTGGCCGGGCATCTTCTGCCAGGGCAGCAGCCGAAACGTGCGGATGCTGTCCACCAGGATCTCTAGGTCTTCGCGCACGAGAAGCGCCATGCCGTACTGACCGGGAAACGTGCCGAAACCCCAGGAGTCGCCGCCGTAGGCACGGCCTTCCGCCGTCTGCTGGCCCGGCGCGCCCGTCTCATCGGCGGGCGGCGGCTCGGGAAACTCAGTCATCGCCTCACCGCTGTTGTCGAGGTCGTAGCCACTGGCCAGACCCGTGTTTACGGGCGCCATGAAGGCGCGGTAACGGACAGGCGCCAGGTCAGACTCTTGCGGCGCGTTGAGAAAGGTCTCGACAAAGCGGCGGGCGTTCTGCCCCTCGCCCTCGATTGCGGCATAGCCGGGCGCACCGGGCTGGTCGTAGGCGATCTCGTTGAGGAGCAGGACGTCGGGCCGTAGCCGCTGGATGACGGCGGCGAGCGCGCGCAGGCGCGGGTGATCGGGGTTCAACAGATCGTCGCCCCGCACGTCTTCGAGATTGTACGTCGCCACACGGAGCACCTCGGCGTCGTCAGGTGGCGTGGCCTCCAGCGCCGCCCTACCGGGGGCACAGCCCAGGCAGAGGATTGACATGCCGGCGAGAACGAACAATAGCAAGCGCATCCTAGCTTTCGGGGAATGCAAGAAGGAATCTAAAGGCACCATACGAAGCAAAACCTCATGGGTGCCCCATCCCCTGCTGGGCGGCGCCTATTCCACGCTGACGAGTTCCACCCGCTCGTCCCCGTCCACCTCTAGCGTCGTCCCCACGCCCGGGCAATAGTATTTGTACTCCAGCACAAACGGCTGAAGGGGCGTTGTGTCTTCGGTCATCACGCATCCCGTGAAACTCCCGTAGGGCACCGTCACGGCCTCATTTGTGCTCAGCACACGCGCCCGGTCCTCCGCCTCGCCTTCGTAGAATTCCTGGTAGTAGGCCTGCCCGACGGTCGGTTGGGCGGGCATGATGATGCCGGCCCGTGCCCCGTCTACGCCCGCTTCCCATGACCCGGATGTGCTGACGACGACCCCGTCCTCGTACTCCTGCGTCTCTTCGCCCAGGTACCAGACGTTGCCTGCACGGTCCTGCGCAAACCAGTCGAACGTGTCCTCCACCAGCACGCTGTCCACGAAAACGCGATCCCGCACGACGGTCGCCGTCACGCCGGCCACCACGCGCGTCCCGGTGAGCACCTCGAAAAGAATCACCTCCAGCCCGTCCGCTTTTTGCGCTTCAAACCGAGAGACGGTCCCCGGCTGCAGAGGAAAGAAGGGATTGGTGATCGCGCTCTGGAACGAGCTTGGATCAAAATTCACCTCGTAGGTGACGAATGGATCGGCGGGCGTGAGGTCTTCGATGGGGGCAGCGGAGTCGCAGGCGGTGAGCCCCACGCCGAGGAACAGGAGTGCGGCCAGGGCCAGGCGGAATAGCGACCTTGGTGTTTTCATAGGGTGGAGATGCCAGAAACTGAAAGGATGAAGGGCTGATCTGTCGCCCGTGGACGGGGCGCCCGCGCCGTCTAGTCGGCGTCCTGCGGGAAGACGAAGCGGACCGGCGGCGCGCTGTTGGCCGCCCCAAAGACGCCGATGGCCCCTTCGATGTTGGATTGCAAGAATACCGGCTCGACGAACGGATTGATGTTCGCCTCACGTTGTCGGTCGAGCGTGTCGTAGAACTCGGCTGCTTGACGGTCGAGGCTCTGGATGGCGACGAAGCCGAGGTCGCCCTTCCGGTGGGTGTAGGCCGGCTCGATCACGAACCGCACAGGCGCACCGTCGAGGTTCTTGTCGAAATACACGAACCGCCCGATTTCATCTACCGAGACGAGCTCGCCATCCGGCAGGCAGGTGCTCGCATACTCGCGGTCGTCCACCGTTTCGTGCTTGTTGTCGAGCGGCCGCGTCATCAGAAAGCGGTACTGGTTGGCCTGGCCAGGCACATCCATGAAATCTACGATGACGCCCTCGTGCCCGCCGAAGATATCGGTGAACTCGGCAACGTAATCGAGGCTGTCGATCTCAATCGCAGGGAGGTTCGTGGTCGCCGTGGCCGTGTAGGTCCGGCCTCGGTGGGTCACCCGTAGCTCGTACTGCGTGTCGGCGCGGATCGGTACGGACCCGGTGTAGAACGGCTCATAACGGCACCAGAAGCGGTCGAACGTCGAATCCGGTTCCAATACATCGACCCCGTCCGGGCTCACAATCACGACTTCCGCGTCAGGAAGAAACAGGCTAGAAGGCGTCTGGTCGCGGGTGAAAAAGGGCACGCTGCGGTTCACGTAAATCTTAGGGAGCGAGTCCGGCTGGATCAGGCCCTCAATGACGACCTTCTCCTCGTAGGGCTGCTGCTCGACGGGGATCGTCTTGATGCAGCCACTCAGCGCCAGCAGCACCAGCGGAATCATCAAGTACAAGCTTTTCTTAGAAACGGGTACGCGCATCACGGTCGGTCAGAAACGGAAATTGAAGCTCACACTCGGCACCAGGGGCAGCAGGGCCACCTGTTTGGCCACCGGCTCGCCCGTCTCTATATCCAGGTCCAGAAAAACGAAGTAGGGATTCAGCCGACTGTAGACGTTGTAGAGGCTGATGACGAGGTCCGCCTCCTCGAACCACCGGGGCTTCATGTGGTACGTTGCCGCCACGTCGAGCCGGTGGTAGGCGCCCAGCCGGAAGTTGTTGACGTTGTCGTAGTCGTAGAAAAGCCCTGCGTACAGGTCGCCGGCCTGGCTCGCGTAGACTCTCCCGAGGGGAAGCGTGTAGGCCGGACCCGTAAGGAAGACGAAATTCGCCCCGAGCGTCCAGCGGCGGCTCGCCTCGTAGGTGCCCACGAGGGCCAGATTGTGCCGCCGGTCGTACTTGAAGGGGAAGTCCTCTCCGGCATTGAGGGCGGCGAAGCGTTGCCGCGTCCAGGAAAGCGTGTAGGCTACCCAGCCCGAAAGACGGCGGCCTCTGCGCTTCACGAACCACTCGGCACCGTAGCTCCAGCCGCGCCCGTAGGTCAGCACACTGTCGATATTGGAATAGGCCAGGAGTTGCGTGCCCTCGCGGAAGAGGACCTGGTGGTCCATGTCCTTGTAATAAAGTTCGACGCTCGACTCGTAGGCGTTGTCCGCGAAGTTTTGGAAATACCCCAGCGCGTATTGCCAGGCACGCTGCGGCCGCGTCACCTTGCTCGAAGGCGTCCAGATGTCGGTGGGGACGGAGGCCGTAGTGCTGGGCACGAGGTGGATGAACTGGTTCATCACCGTGTACGACCCCTTGATTGATGACGTCTCGCCAATCCCCACCTTCATCGACAGGCGCGGCTCGAACTCCAGATACGTCGCCTCCGGCGCGGAATAGTACGGGACGCGCAGCCCGACGTTAATCCCAAAGCGGTTGCTCACCTCCCACCGGTCGTTCACGTACAGGGCGCCCTCCGTGGACCGCCGCTCCGGGATCTTGTCGAGTGCTATTTCGGTGAGGCCCTGCCCCGATGGCACCCTCCCCTCGTTACCAGTGGAACTGAAGACGTGGCGCGTCAGGAGTGCCCCCAGCCGGATGTTGTGAGCGGGATTGGGGTAGTATTCGAACTCGGTCTTAGCCGTCAGGTCCTTGATGCCCGAATAGTTCTGCGAATAGAATGGCCCCTGG
>JAHEMB010000627.1 GCA_024643915.1 Rhodothermaceae bacterium
GGGCTCTTCGCGGTGGGCTCGCTCGTGGTGGCGCTCTCCCCGTCGTTCGGCGTGCTGCTGGCGGGGCGGGCCTTGCAGGGGCTGGGCGCCTCCGGCATCTTCCCCGTCGCCAGCGCCGTCGTCGGCGATGCTTTTCCCCCGGAGCGGCGGGGGCGGATGCTGGGGCTGCTCGGCTCCGTTTTCGGTCTGGCCTTCATCATCGGGCCGATCCTTGGGGGCATCCTGTTGCGCTACGGCTGGCCCTGGCTGTTCGTGGTGAACCTGCCGCTCGCCGTCGTAGTGCTGGCCTTCAGTTTTCGCGTACTTCCCAGGGCGCGGGCCGGCGGGCAGAAAGACCTCGACTGGTCCGGCATCCTCACGCTCGGCCTTCTGCTGGGCGCCCTCGTGTACGGCATCAGTCAGGTGGACACGGCGGCGTTTCTCGACAGCCTCCTCTCGCGGGGGGTGTGGCCGTTCCTCATGTTAGGGGCGGGCCTCGTGCCGGTGTTCCTGTGGCTGGAGCGGCGGGCGGCGGCGCCCCTGCTGCGGCTGGAGCTTTTCGAGAGCCGGCAGGTGGTGCTGGCGAGCCTCTTCGCCGTGGGCGCGGGGCTGACCGAGGCAGCGTTCGTCTTCTTCCCTGCCCTTGCCGTGGCCGCGTTCGGTGTGACCAAAGCGACGGCGTCGTTCATGCTGCTGCCGCTCGTCTTTGCCGTGGCGGTAGGCTCGCCCGTCGCCGGGCGGCTGCTAGACCGGCTCGGCTCGCGCGCCATCGTCTTCGGCGGCACGGTGCTGCTGACACTCGGGCTGGGGCTCCTTGGCTTCGCGGCGGACGTGCGCGCGGTCTTCTACACCGGTTCGGTGCTGATCGGGCTGGGGCTGGCGTGCCTGCTCGGCTCGGCCCTCAGCTACATCCTCCTGGCCGAGTCGCGCCGGGCGGAGCGCACGGTGGCGCAGGGCGTGGTGACACTTTTCATCAGTGTGGGGCAGCTTGTAGGGGCGGCGCTCGTGGGCGCGGTGGCGGCCTCGGCGGGAACGGGCACGGCCGGCTATAAATCCGCTTTCCTCACCATCGCCGCCGTCGCTCTTTTGCTGACGCTCCTCTCGTTCGGTCTCAAGGGGCGGCAGGAAGAGGTGGCCCGCGCCGAGGCCCTCGCCGTGGAGGAGGAGGGGGCGTAGCGTGGGAAGCGGCGTGCGTCGGGATTACAGCATCTCCCAATTTCGCAGGCTCGGCGGTTCGTAGATTTACAGGCTTGCTTCCACCAGAAAAACGTTCACCGAATACATGCCGATTCTTAAGATCGAAAACGACGGGTCGCACGACGTAGCCGAAGGGCAACGGCTCGTCCGCGCTATCGAAAGCTGTGGGGTGGACATTGGGCACCGCTGCGGCGGCAAGGCGCGCTGCACCACCTGCCGCGTCCGTTTCATCGAGGGGGAACCGGAGGTGATGACGCGGGCCGAGTACGAGAAGCTGAAAGAGCGCGAGCTGCTCGGCGAGGTGCGGCTTTCGTGCCAGATCGTCGTGAAAGGCCCCATGACGGTCGAGCCGCTCATGCGCGTGCGAGACATGGGCTGGGACGACCCGGGCCCGGAGCCCGCCGTCACGGTAGAGCCCGAGGCGGCGTGGTTCCCGAAGGAAGAACTTCTTGAGCAGGAATCGAAGGAACAATGAGACGAGGAATCGAAGACAAGTGTAGTTTGACAAGGTCTTCGATTCCTCGTTTCTTCGGCTCTAACGCCACGCTGCCGTCGAAGTAAAGCCGCTCCGACATCATGCCATCGTCCTCACCCCACATCAAAGCTCTCGCCTTCGACGCCTACGGCACGCTCTTCGACCTGCGGGCGGCGGTGATGGGGTTCGAGGGCGGGCTGGGAGCGCCGGTCGATGATTTTGCCGCCCTCTGGTTCAGGAAGAAAGTCGAGTATAGCTGGCTGCACAGCCTCATGGGGCGGGAGGCGAATTTCCTGGCCGTCACCGGCGAAGCGCTGGACTTCGCCCTCCACGCCTTCGGCCTGGACGATCCCGCCCTGCGCCGTGACCTGCTTCGTTGCTACGACCACCTGCCCGTCTTCCCTGATGCCCTCGGTGCTCTCCAGCAGTTGAAGGCAGCGGATTTTCCCCTGGCCATTCTTTCCAACGGCACCCCGCCGATGCTCCAGGCCGTCGTTGCCAACAGCGAACTGCGCGACCTGATCGACGTCACGCTCTCGGCCCAGCAGGCCGGCGTCTTCAAGCCCGATCCGAAAGTGTATCAGCTAGCCGTCGATCATTTCAGCCTGATGCCCGGACAGATCGGTTTCGTTACGGCCAACGCTTGGGATGCCGCCGGGGCGGCGCACTTTGGTTTGCACGTCTGCTGGGTCAACCGCAACCACGCCGCTCCCGAACGCCTCCCTGCCGGGCCGGCCATCGAGGTGACTTCGCTCGAAGAGGTCGCCGTGTGGCTGGGGGAGGAGCGCAACTCTAATGGCTCAGCCCTGTGGCCTGGCGAAGCAGCGGGGCGTCGAGCCTGCTGATTTATCTCTGCGCTCGGGAGCATGGGTAGGGCACGACAGGAAGAGTTTCATCATCGGCCCCAATCTGCGCCACTACCGGCGCTTCACACTGGAATCGATTTGACGAGCCTTTGGAGAAAGCGTTGCTCGTCGGGTTTTCAGATTTTCGGTGGGAGAGTTGGAAAGATCTCGTTGACGATGCCTCTCTTCACCGCCTCCGGCTGATCTTTCCCGACAAAGTGTTGTTGACCACGGACGACTGACCACGGACAACTGACCACGGACAAGTATGTTTACCGGCATCATCGAAGAGGTAGGCCGCATCGCGCGCGTGCGCGACATGGGCGGTGGGCGGCGGCTCGCCGTACAGGCTGTGATGGCGCCCGAACTGCGGCCCGACCAGAGCGTGGCCGTCAACGGTGCGTGCCAGACGGTGGTGGCCGTTGCAGACGGTTCGTTTGAGGTGGTGGCGGTAGAAGAGACGTTGAAGAAGACCATGCTGGGCGCCTTGCGGGTGGGTGACCCTGTTAACCTCGAACGGGCCATGCTGCCCACCACGCGGCTCGACGGCCACTTCGTGCAGGGCCATGTCGACGCCACCGCCTCCATTGAAAGCGTCGAG
>JAHEMB010000041.1 GCA_024643915.1 Rhodothermaceae bacterium
GACGGAGCTGCGCGGATGATCGACTGGCTCTGGCTGATTCCGGTTCTGCCGCTGATCGGCGCGCTCCACCTGCTGCATGGCGTGGGCCAGTTGGTCGCCGCAGTCGCACCGCATCGAGCCGAAGATGTCGCCGGTCAGGCATTGCGAGTGGACGCGCACGAGGGCCGGCTCGTCCTCCGCCCAGGTGCCTTTGACGAGGGCCAGGTGCACCTCGCCCGACAGGCGCTCCTCGAAAGCTACGAGGCGGAAGTCGCCGTAGCGCGTGGGCATCTCCACCTCGACGACGCGGTTGATGAGCCGCTCGTGCCGCATCCGATAAGCGATGAGGTCCTTGATGGTGATGAGGCGCATGTCGAACCGGTGCGCGATCTTGCGGAGTTCGGGCACGCGCGCCATCGTGCCGTCGTCGTTCAATATTTCGACGAGGACGCCCGCGGGATAGAGGCCGGCGAGGCGGGCGAGGTCCACGGCGGCTTCGGTGTGGCCGGCGCGGCGGAGCACGCCGCCCTGCTGCGCCCGGAGGGGGAAAACGTGGCCGGGCCGGGCGAAATGGGTCGGCCTGGCATCGGCGTCGGCGAGGGCGCGGATGGTTTTGGCGCGGTCGGCGGCGCTGATGCCGGTGGTGGTGCCCCGGTTATAATCGACCGAAACGGTGAAGGGGGTATCGTAGAGGGCCGTGTTGGAGACGGCCATCAGGTCGAGGTCCAGTTCCACCGTACGCTCCCGCGTGATGGGGGCACAGATGAGGCCGCGCCCGTGCATCGCCATGAAGTTGACCAGTTCCGGCGTGATCGTCTCGGCAGCGCCGATGAAATCCCCCTCGTTTTCCCGGTCCTCGTCGTCGACCACGATAACGAGCCGGCCGCGCCGGACGTCTTCGATGGCGGCTTCGATGGGGTCGAATCCGTTGCTGGAAGCGTTTTCAAGCATGAAGAAAGACGATGAAATGCGGAGATGGCGCGACTTTCACTTTCTCGTTTGAACAGCCGCTGGCAAGGGAGGTTCTTTCCGCTCCAGCAGGGGCCATTGTTGAATATCGAACCGCAGAATGTCGCATGCCGAATGATGTCGCATGCCGAATGATGAAGAAAAAGCCCTTCAATCGTCAAAAATTCCTTCGGTAACCTTCGGTTTCTTGTTCGATATTCGACATTCAGCTCGACAGCAGCCTTCACCGTCAGGTTCACCCTGAACCCATGCAGCAGCCCAGGCGCACCCGGCACGACGTGGAGGTGGAGCAACAGGCGGGGTACCTGGCGCTCGTCCGGGGCAACGTCAACTTCCGGCGGCTCTGGAGCGGCACCCTGATCTCGCTCCTCGGCGACTGGTTCAACACCATCGCCCTGTATGCCCTCATTGTCGAACTGACAGGGTCGCCGTTCGCGCTCGGCGCGGTCTTCATCACGAAGATGCTGCCGTGGGCGCTCGCCTCGCCCATCGCCGGGGTGCTGGTGGACCGTTTCAACCGGCGGCGGCTGATGATCCTCTCGGACCTGCTGCGCGCCGTGGTGGTGCTGGGTTTTCTGCTGGTAGACGAGCCGAGCGAGATTCCGTTGCTCTACGTGCTGACGGCGTTGCAGGTGGTGGTGGGCGCCGTCTTCCAGCCGGCCAAGAGCGCCTCCATCCCCAACATCACCACACCGGCCGAATTGCTGACGGCCAACGCCCTCATGTCCGCTACGTGGTCCGTCATGCTGGCGGCAGGGGCGGCCCTGGGCGGCTTCGCGACGGAGTGGCTGGGCGTGCGCGCCGTCTTCCTCATCGACAGTTTCAGCTACCTCGTCTCGGCGTATTTCATCTACCGCACCAGTATCCCGCAGCAGACCGAAGGCAACGCCCGAAAATCCGTGCTGCGGGCGGCCTTCCGCGAGATCGTCGATGGGTGGGGGCACATGCGGCGGTATCCGCGCATCGGGCGGATCTCGTTTGCCAAGGCGGTGTGGGCCGTGGGAGGCGGCGCACTCGTCTTCATGCTGACCCTGCTGGGCGAGGCGATGATGCCGGGAGCGGAGGCGGCGGGCATCGGGCTGCTGTTTGCGGCACGGGGGCTGGGCACGGGTATCGGCCCCCTCGTCGCTCGGGCCGTCTTCCTGGACCGGCGGCGGTGGCCCGCCCTGCTGGGCTGGTGCATCGTCGGGAGCGGGCTGGGCTACGCGCTCATCGGGCTGGTGCCGTGGACGTACCTCGTGACCGCCTTCGTAGTGGCGGCGCACGCGGCCAGCGGGGCCAACTGGGTGCTGGCTACCGTCATGCTCCAGAAGCGCACCGAGGACCGCTACCGGGGCCGCGTCTTCGCTACGGAGTGGCTTCTCGTGATGGGCATGGAGAGCCTCTCCATCCTCGCTGCCAGCCTCCTCCTTGAAGCCGGCACGTTCGACCTGCGAACGGCCTTCCTCGTCTTCGCCGTCTTGCAAGTGGGCAGCGGGCTGCTGTGGCTGGCCCTCGTCGTCCCCCGCGAACGCCACGCCGACGTAATCGAGGCAAGTGAAAGTTAAGATCGGGCGGCAGAGGACGAAGATAGAAGGTAGCACGCTTCGATCTTCGAAAATCTGGCGTCCATTTTGAGGAAGGGGGCGCATCGCCCTATCTTCGCTCCAAATGAGTTGCGCCCGATGACCTCGTTCTCCATGTGGCGAACCCTCTCCGGCTTCGGCGTGGACACCCTCCCGCACCTGCCCGATCTGTTCGAGCTGGCCCTCGCCGAGGTGGGGCCGGGGGGCGAGGTGCGCAGCGTCAACCTGCGGGGGAGTGCGGAATGGGGCTGGAAAGCGGATGAGCCTCTCCCCCTGGAGCTGCTGGCTGCCCTGGACACGCCCCACGACGACGCCCGCGTGCGCACCTTGCAAGCTATCGACCGCCGCCTGATCGCTGTGCGCATGGAGGGAAACGGGGGCTGGCTGCTGCTGGGTCGGTGCGATGAGCCCGCCGACGCCCCTGTCTCGAAAACGCCCCCTCCCTCTTCGTTTAAGTCCCTAATCGAGAAGATACCGGTGCTGGTGCTGCGGATGCAGCCCGACGCCACCGTGCATTACGTCAACGCCGAGGCCGAGCGGCTGACCGGCTACATGCCCGAGGAAATCCTGGGCCGGGCCTTCTGGCTGGAGACCGTCCACACCGAGGACCGGTGGAAGCTGACCGAGGCGCTACGCCGCGTCCGGGCCGGGCAAGACGCTACGGCGGGCGTCCGCTTCCTCACCAAGCAACAGACCCTCCGCTTTGCCGAGATGCATTTCTTCCCCGTCGGCGAGGGCGCGGCGCAGGAGATTGAGGGCGTCGTCTTCGACGTGACGGCGCAGAGCGAGATCGAGGAGGCCCTCTTCCAGAGCGAGGCCCTTTACCGCACCTTCCTCGAACAGAGCCCGCTCGGCATGCTCCACCTCGACGCCGAGGGCGCCGTCACCTTCGAGAGTCACCAGTTCCGGCAGATCGTCGGCGAGGCCGTTGACGACGCGTGGATCGGGCGGACCATCGACCACATCCCCGGCCTCGATGAGGCGGTGAAGCGGGAAGTCAAGACCATGCTTGAAGAGGGCGCCGCCCTCCACGCCCGCCCCGCCGACTTCCGCCGGGGCGCCGACGCCTCGGTGCGCCACCTGATGATCCACGGCTCGCCCATCCGGCAGCCTGGCGGCGCCATCGTCGGCGGCGTGCTGATGGTGGAGGACGTGACCGAAGAGCGGCAGCGCGACGAGGAACTGAAGCTGCGCAACCGCTACGACCGCGCCGAGGCCGCCCTCCGCGAAGCCGCCCTCGCCACCACCGACGAGGCCGCGTTCCTGCGCGAGGCGGCGCGCATCCTCGGCGAGCACACCGGCGCCGACCGCCTCCGCCTCCTCACCCCCGCCGACGGCAACTGGACGGCGAGCGCCGCCTGGACGCGCCCCGGCCACCCCGCCCCTGCCGCGCTGCACCTGGACGAGGAAGACCTGGATCTGCTTCGCGCAACACCGAACGCGCTGCACCTCCGCCGCATCGACGCTGTGCCGCGTGAGCAGGCCCTGCTCGACCGCACCGAGGCGCGTGAAGCGCTCTGGCTACCGCTCCGTGAGGCCGACTCGCCCGGCGGTTTCCTCCTGTTCGAGCATAACCGGACCACACAGGACGCCTGGCCGCGTACCGCGCAGCAACTCATCGAAGGGCTCGTGCGCCTCTTCGAGACGCTCTGGGCATGGCTCCAGGCCGGCAACCGCTACCGCCTCACCGTCGCCACCATCGACGACTGTCTCTTTAACTTCAGCTTCGACGAGGATGGGACGCGGCACTATCAGTTCATTACGCCCCAGGTCGAGGCACTGACGGGGCGCACGCCTGAGGTGGTGCTGGCCAACGGCACATTCCACTGGATCGGCGGCCTCGTCTATGCCGAGGACCGCGCACGCGTCCGGCTCCACGACGAGGTGCTGCGCGACGGCCAGGAGAGCCGCCTGACCTACCGCATCGTCTGCCCCGACGGGGCACTGCGCTGGCTACGCGAGCACGGCACCCCCCGCCGTAATGCTGCCGACACCGTCACCGTCAGCGGGATCCTGACGGACGTGACGGAGCAGAAACATGCCGAGGAGACCCTGCTGCGTGCCAAGGAGCACGCCGAGTCGGCCAACCGCCTCAAGAGCGCCTTCATCAACATGATGAGCCACGAGATCCGCTCGCCCCTGGGCGCCGTGCGGGGCTTCGCCGAGTTGCTCAAGCAGGAACTGGCGGAGGTGGAAACGGAAGGCGGCAAGGCCCTCCCCCCCCAGCTCGCCGAGTTCACCGACGCCATCCACGACAACACGCAGCGCCTGCTTACCCTCTTCAACGATCTGTTCGACCTCTACAACCTCGAAGTGGGCTCTTTTCAGGTGCAGCGCGTGGCCGTGCCGCTCCACGAGGTCATCCAGCGCGCCACCGGCAAGATCGCAGGCGCCCTCGCCCTCAAGGGCCTCGACCTCCACTTCGACCTGTGCGCCGAGCCCACCGTGGCCCTGGGCGACCCGCAACGCATCGAGCAGGTGCTGGACCAGCTTCTCGCCAATGCCGTCAAGTTCACCGACGAGGGCCACCTCACCGTCCGCACGGGGCGGAAGGAGGGCCAGGTGACCGTGGAGGTGGAAGACACCGGCGTCGGCATGGCGCCTGAATACCTGGAGCAACTCTTCACGCCTTTCCTCCAGGAGGACAGCCGCCTCAACCGCCGCTTCGGTGGCACCGGCCTGGGGTTGACGCTCACCCGCGGCCTCCTCGATCAGATGGAGGGCCACATCGAGGTGCAGAGTGAGAAGGGCGTCGGTTCGACTTTCCGTGTGCTTTTGCTTGCAAACTGAATGAAACGAAGAATCGACGAGACGAGGAATCGACGATTTCTTTCCTCACCCTCTTCGATTCTTCGGTTCCTCGTTTCACGTAGTCCCGTTTTCCATCGCCATGCGGACGTTGCGGAGGAAGCCTTCGAACTTGGTGCGCTTGACGGGGCTTTTGCGGAAGCGGCGGCGGAAGTCCTCCAGGTCCAGTTCGATCCACTTACGCAGCTCGGTGTCCGTGACGCCGGGGCGGGGGAGGTAGCGCGGCTCGGTGGTGGGCCGCTTGAACTTGTTCCAGGGGCAGACGTCCTGGCAGATGTCGCAGCCGAAGATCCAGTTGCCGATATCCGGGCGGATGTCGAAGGGGATGTCGTCGCCGCGATGCTCGATGGTGAGGTAGGAGATGCAGCGGTTGGCGTCGACGGCGTAGGCGCGGTAAATGGCGTCGGTGGGGCAGGCGTCGATGCAGCGCGTGCAGCTCCCGCAGTAATCGGGGATCGGCCCATCGGCAGGCAGGGGCACGTCGATGATCATCTCGCCGATGAAGAAGAACGAGCCGATTTCCCGGTTGAGGAGGTTCGTGTGCTTGCCGATCCACCCCAGCCCGCTCCGTTGCGCCCACGCCTTGTCCAGCACCGGCGCCGAATCGACGAAGACGCGCCCGGAGAGGCCGCCCACCCGCTCGTCGAGCCAGTTGAAGAGGCGGTACAGCTTCTCCTTCATCACCTCATGGTAGTCGTCGCCCCAGGCGTAACGGCTGATCTTGCCGACGTTTTCGCCCTCGGCGTGCCGGGCCGGCTGGTAGTAATTGTGCAGGACAGAGACGACCGTCTGCGCCCCCTCCACCAGTTCGCGCGGATCGACGCGCTTGTCGAAGTTGCGCGCCATCCAGTCCATCGTGCCGTGGCGGCCTTCGAGCAGCCATTGCTCCAGCCGCCGCGCCTCCTCGTCCAGCCGCTCGGCCTTCGCGATGCCGCAGGCGTCGAAGCCCAGCCGGGTCGCCTCGGCCTTCAGCTCCCGGGCCAGCTTTTCCTGCGCGTTCTGGTCGAAGCCGGGCATTCTTTTGCCGCGCTAGGCCGATGATTCTGCAAGAGATAGGTCGGCCTCAGAGAACGCAGCAGCAGCGCCTCTGTTCTATGCGGCGCCGCACCTGAACACTTTCTCATTGAAGGGAGACAGGGCAGCGGAACGCAGGTGGAGCGGCCCAGAGGGAGGGCGCACCGTCTCCCCTCGCAGTGAGGTGCCCAGCCTCTCCACATCCCCTGGCTCGTTCCCCACCTCCGTTCCGAACGAGCGGTCCCCCCCGATAAACAGAATCGGGGCAGGCATTCGTGGAGAAGGGGGAGGGGCCAGCGCCACGCAAAGCCGTAGGCAAAACCTCAGTCGCCCTCCTCGGCGAAAGCGGCGTCGAAGGCGCGGGTGGAGGCGGGGAAGTCGATGGCGCGGACGAAGGCGCAGGCCTCCTCGGCGCCGTGCTCGCGGTCCATGCCGCTGTCCTCCCACTCGATGGAGAGCGGCCCCTCGTAGCCGGTGCGGTTGAGGGCGCGGACGATCTCCTCGAAGTCGATGCTGCCCCGGCCGAGGGAGCGGAAATCCCACGCGCGGTCGGGGTGGCCGAAGTCGAGGTGGCCGCCGAAGACGCCGGAGCGGCGGGGCGTCTCGGCCCACCACACGTCTTTCATGTGGACGTGGTAGATGCGCTCGGCGAAGCGCGCGATGAAGCCGACGTAATCGACGCCCTGGTAGCCGAGGTGGCTCGGGTCGTAGTTGAACCCGAAGGCCTCACGCCCGCCGAGGGCTTCCACGGCCCGCTCTGCGGTGGAGATGTCGAAGGCGATCTCGGTGGGGTGCACCTCCAGCCCGAAGCGCACGCCCACCTCATCGAAGACGTCGAGGATGGGGTGCCAGCGGTCGGCAAAGTCCTGGAAGCCCTGGTCGATGGCGCCGGGCTCGACGGGGGGGAACGAGTAGAGCAGGTGCCAGATGCTGCTGCCGGTGAAGCCGTTGACCACGCCCACGCCCAGGCGGGCGGCGGCGCGGGCGGTGTTCTTCATCTCCTGGGCGGCGCGCTGCCGGACGCCCTCGGCCCGCCCCTCGCCGTTCCCCCATACCCGTTCCGGCAGGATGGCGCGGTGCCGCTGGTCGACGCGGTCGCACACGGCCTGGCCGACGAGGTGGTTGGAGATGGCCCACACCTTCAGGCCGTGACGCGCCAGGAGGTCGTGGCGGCCCTGGCAGTAGTCATCCTCTTCGAGGGCGCGCTGCACGTCGAAATGGTCGCCCCAGCAGGCCAGTTCCAGCCCGTCGTAGCCCCAGGCGGCGGCTTTCTCAGCGAGCGTTTCGAGTGGCAGGTCGGCCCACTGGCCGGTGAAAAGCGTAACAGGTCGTGGCATGCTTCGGTTGTCGGTTTGCCGGTTGTCGGTTGCTCGATTTTTAGAACGAATCGGCGGCGAGGTAGGCGTCGATGACGGCTTGCTCGCCGGGGCGACCCGGGGTGGCGTTGCCGTGCTCCATGCCGAGGATACCGTCGAAGCCCTTCCCGTGGATAAAGGCGAAGACGTTGCGGTAGTTGATCTCGCCCGTGCCCGGCTCGTTGCGGCCGGGGTTGTCGCCGATCTGAAAATACGCAATCTCGTCCCACGAACGCTCGATATTCGGGATCAGGTTGCCCTCGGTGATCTGCTGATGGTAGATGTCGAAGAGGATCTTGCAGGCAGGACTATCGACGGCCTTGCAGATGAGGTAGGCGTGGGGGCTACGGGCGAGAAACAGGCCGGGGTGGTCGCGCCACGGGTTGAGCGGTTCGAGCACCATCACCAGGCCGTGCGGCTCCAGGATAGCGGCGGCGCGCTTGAGCGTTTCCACGACGTTGGCTGTTTGGTACTCCATCTCCAGCCGAGGGTCGAGCGCGCCCGGCACCACGGTCATCCAGGTTGCTCCCACCCGCTTCGCCACCTCTACCGAGGCGCGGATCTCCTCCAGGAAATGGTCCCGCGCGCCCGCCTCGCCGCGCGCCAGGTTCGGCTCGGTCCAGGCGATGGTGTGGGCCACGAAGACGCCCATCCGCATGTCCAGCCGCGCCAACTCCTCGCCTAGCGCCGTCTGCACGTCAACCGGGCGCTGCCGCATCTCGTTGTCCTCGAAGGCCCGGAAGCCTTGCGCCGCCATGAAGCGGAGTTGCTCGACCAGATCCTCGCCCGCGTGGTGCGTGAACATCCCGAAGTGGGGCGCATAATCGAGCTTGAATTTCGCTTCCCCCGCCTTCCGGTGGGTCGCGGCAAAAACGGCGGGCGAAGCGAGTGTCAGCCCGGCTCCGGCGGCCAGGCCCGTCTGGATGAAGTGCCTGCGCTGCATGGCGGTAGGGAAGCGGTTGGTTGCGGGGTGGTGCCAGAATACGCCACAACCGGCTCCCCTTCAACCCTCAATTGCCCAGCCGCCGGCCATGTTCTTCGATGACCTCGTGGGCCAGGATGGACTCGCGCACGAGTTGAACGGCAGCGAAGGTGAGGCTCAGCACGCCCAGGGCCGTGAGAGGCAAGACGATCCACGCCGAGAGGTCGGGCGAGGCAGCGGTGAGCATCCCCAGCAGGCTTGCCAGGGAGAAAAGGCCGACGCACACGTAGAGGCTGACGAGCGCGTGGAAGAAAAACCGCGCCCGCTGCATCAGGTGCGCCCGCCCGGTCTCCGACAGGCCATCGGCCTCGTGGAGGTGGTTGTAGCGGAGGGAGGTGGACATGATGAGCAGGGCCACGCCCGGCAGCAGGATCAACGGCGTCAGCCACAGCCCCATCTCGCTCATAGCCCTGGTGGCAATCCCTCCTTCAGCCTACACGTCGCCGAGTTGGGGGCGGAGGAGGATCTCTTCAACGACGGTGCGGTCGCTGAGGTGGTAGATGTCGAGGGCAGCGCGGGCGATGTCTTCGGCGGGCATGAAGCGCTCCTCGGGCAGATCGACGCCCTCCCAGCTCGGCGTAAAGGTAGCGCCGGGCAAGAGGGCCGTCACGCGCAGGCCCTTGTCTCTTGTCTCCTCTCGGACGACGCGCGCCAGCCCCAGCAGGCCGTGCTTCGCCGCGCAATACGCCACGCTGCCGGGGTAGGCATTGATCGAGGCCGTCGAGCAGAGATAGAAAAGGTGCCCGCGCCCGGCGTCCAGCATCGGTTTCAAGAATGCCTGCGTCACGACGAAGGCGCTCGTCAGGTTCACCGCGATCTGCGCACGGAATACGGTAGGCGGGGTCTCCAGCAGCATCGTCGGCTCGAACAGGCCGGCGTTGTTGACGAGAACCGCCGGTGCGCCGCCCCAATTGTGTATGGCCCGCGCCGTCTGCTGCACGGCCTCGTCGTCCGTCACGTCGCAAACGAAAACCTCGGCGTCGGCGCCGCGTGCCCGGCACCGTTCGGCCACCTTTTGCAGCTTCGCTTCGTTGCGCGAGACGAGCGCCACCCGCGCCCCTGCCTCCCCCGCAAACGCCTCGGCGAGGGCTGCCCCGATCCCCTGGCTCGCTCCTGTTACAACGACAAGCATAGTTTAATTGCGGCGTGCGGATTGGGTGCAGGTAGCGAATCAATGCCCGTTGAGGAGGCGCATGAACTCGGCGCGGGTGTGGATGTTTTTGAGGAACTCACCGCTCATGGCGCTGGTGGTCGTCACCGAGTGCTGCTTCTCAGCGCCGCGCATCATCATGCAGAGGTGCTGCGCCTCAATCACCACGCCCACGCCCTGCGGCTCCAGCACCTCTTCGAGGGCATCCCGAATCTGGATCGTCAGCCGCTCCTGCACCTGGAGGCGGCGGGCGAAGACGTCGACCACGCGCGGGATCTTGCTGAGCCCCACGATCTTGCCCTTGGGAATGTAGGCCACGTGCGCCTTGCCGAAGAACGGCAGCATGTGGTGCTCGCAGAGGGAGAAAATCTCGATGTCTTTCACCAGAATCATCTCCTCGTAATCCTCCTCGAAGAGGGCCGAGCGGAGGATTACGTGGGGATCGAGGCCGTAGCCATGGGTGAGGAACTGGTAGGCTTTCGCCACGCGCTCGGGCGTCTTCACCAACCCCTCGCGCGTCGGATCCTCGCCGATGAGGCGGAGGATGGCGTGGGCGTGCTCGGCCAGGTGCGCCGTCTTCTCCTGGTGGTAAATATCGCGCCGCTCGTAATGATCGGGCGCGTAGAGATCGACGGCGAGGTCGGAGGCGCCAGGGCCGTAGCCGTCGTTATTGGGTTGGTCGTTCATGGGCGGGGCGGCCTCATTCGCCGCGATAGGTGGCGCTGTTGCGCTCGGTCTCGTAGAGGGTGATCTCGTGCAGGCGGCCCGCCGGGAGGGCGTCTTTCAACTCGTGCCAGATGGCGGTGACGAAGTTCTCGGTCGATGCCATGACGCCCTGCATGAAGTCGACGTCGAGGTTCAGGTTCATGTGATCGACGCGGTCCACGACGTTCTCGTTGACGATCCGCTTCAGTTCAGCCAGGTCAATGACGTAGCCCGTCTCGGGGTCGGGCTCCCCCGCCACGGTCACTTCGAGCGTGTAGTTGTGGCCGTGGTAGTTCGGGTTGTTGCACTTGCCGAAGACCCGCCGATTCCATTCGTCCGATTTCTCGGGGTTGTGGAGGCGATGGGCCGCGTTGAAGTGCACCTTGCGGGTGACGTAGACGGTGGGCATGGATCTCGAGGTGGGCACGGAAGGAGGTGAAAAATCCTACTGTGCCCGCCATTGTTTGTTGCAACGAGCAAATGGCCGAAGCACGGCCCCCGTGCAACGATATTTAAACGTCTGTCGCCGCATGGGCCACCAGCTAAAACGGAGGGGACGGGGAGAAGGTTCGACGGCGGCAGGCGAGGTGAGGGGGTGCTATATTGATGCGTGCGTCGATTCGCTCGTCTCACGCATCACCGTCCTGCCCTCCACCGTTGTCCCCCGAACCGGCCTTTGGCCGCGCCGGCAAGCTGCACCGCACTGATGGCTCAGAAAACCCTCTTCGAAAAAATCATCGACGGCGAGATCCCGGGTGACCTCCTCTACGAGGACGACCGCTGCGTGGCCCTGCGCGACATCAACCCGCAGGCGCCCGTTCACCTCCTGGTCATCCCCCGCAAGCCCATTCCCGGCCTCGACGACCTGACCGAAGACGACGAGGCGCTCGTCGGCCACCTCTTCCTCGTCGCCCGAAAGCTTGCCGCCGACGAGGGGCTAACGAAGGGCTACCGGACCGTCTTCAACAACGGGCCGGACGCACAGCAGTCGGTGCCGCATCTGCACCTGCATCTGCTCGGCGGGCGCAAGTTCACCTGGCCCCCAGGATGACTGGATTGCGGAATGCGAAATGGCTTAGCCATTCCCGAAGGAATTGGGGAATGCGGACGGGGGGCGCAGCTAGGGAGTAGCGTCGTGCCTGAGCAATCTCTCTTCTGCAAGGGACAGCAGACCGGCGCCTCCGCCTGAACCCCTCTTTTGCCCTTCCCCACGCGCCACTCACCCTTCGCCCCTTGCCCTCCCGCTGCTCGTTCGCCTAAAACGCGAAGCCCAGCTTGCCGAAGTAGTAGGCGCCGGAGAAGCCCATCTGCACGGCGTCCCACAGACCGCCCGTCTCCGTCTCGGTGTCCTGCTGCGTCGGGTAGACGTTGAAAATGTTCGCCCCGCCCACCATCAGCAGGAGGCCGTCGGCCAGGCGGTAGCCCAGGCTGAAGTCGGTCGTCACGCGGGAGGCGTAGACGTCCTCGGTGTCGAGCCAGTCGATAAGCGTCACCTCGCCGAAGCGGACGAAGCGGACGGTGGAGTGGAGCCGGTCCCGGTCGAAGCCGAGCGTGACGTTGAGCTTGCTGCCGGGCGCGGAGGCCAGCAGAAAGTGCTGCTCGCGCACGCCGAAGTAGACATCCTCCTTGCCCGCCAGGGCGGGGCTCGTGTTGATACTGCCCAGCGTCATGTCGTTGAAGTTGCCCGCCGCCGAGATCTGAAAGCGGTTGGCGCCGACGAAGCCGCTGTAGGTGAGGATGACGTCGAGGCCGAGCGTTTCCGTATCGATCGCGTTGGTGAAAAACTGCGCGGCGCCCACGTTCAGGGCCTGGAGGTCCGGGCCGATGTCGGGATCGGTATCTTCGAAGGCGCCCGTCAGCACAATGCGGTCGTCGATA
>JAHEMB010000628.1 GCA_024643915.1 Rhodothermaceae bacterium
ACGGGGATGCCCAACTCGCCCGCTTTCTTCCAGAGAGGGTCCAGGCGCGGGTCGTCGGTAGTGAGGCGGTTGCCGGCACTGTCGGTGACGTACATCCCGAGGTTCTTGAAAATCTTGAGACCGCGCGCGCCGTTCCGCACGTCCTGTTCGAGTTGGGCCGCGGCGCGCTCGCCCCAGCCCGGTGCATCGGCCCCATCGAAGTTCGTGTTGGCGAAGTGAACGAAGCGTCCGGGATGGCGCCCCTCCAGGTTCTCCACTGCCGCCTTGAGCCGGTCGCCGCTACCCCCGCTGAGGTTGACCATGACGGCCATGTTGAGTTCGTCCATTGCCTCGATGAGCGAGTCGATGCCCGCCGGGGACATCTGGGACGCCTGCCACTGGTGGGCATGTACGTCTACGAAGGGCACCTTCGCCCGTCTCACCAGATGCGCGGGCACTACAAGCGTGGAGCGCGGCTCGTACTCCTCGAACGACATCTCCTGCGCCGCCGCCGTGCCGGCCAGCAGGCACAGGGCCAGGCCTATCATGATGCTTTTCATTCCGCCTCCCTTTTTCAGATGAACCTCCGCCGGAAACTACGTCTCACGCAGGAAAAGATACAGGGCGAAACACCTTCCGGTCGCGCACCCGCTTCCCCTTACGAGGTCGGCTTGTCCGGCAGGGGCTGCACGGCGACGAAGTCATGGTAGAAGCGCTCGGTGTAGCTTGCCAGCAGTTCTTTGACGCGGTCGAGGCTGGGCGAGGCGACGATGAGGCCGGCGTGGTAGTCTTTCTCCATCCGCCAGACGACTTCGGGGTCGTCGTAGGCCGAGGTATCCGGGTGGAACTGGCGGGCGAGGGAAAGGAGGATGCCGCTGTGATCGTCGCGCACTGCGGGCAGGGTGTACGCCGCGCCGGGCGGGAGGGCCTCGATCTTCGCCCACTCGCGCCACAGGTTGAGGCCGCTGGAGGCCTCCAGCATCTCCGCAATGTTCGCTCCGCCCACGCGCGCCGATGTCTCCAGGAAATAGAGCCTCCCGTCCTCATGCGCCTGGATGAACTCGGTGTGGGAGACCCCGTGGAGGAGACCCATCGCCCGGATCACCTCCCTGTTGATGTGCTGAAGGGCCTGCTCCTCGTCCGTGCCGTATTCGATGCTGTGCGTGGCGAAGACGCCGCCCTCGTGCGCCACGGCCATCGGCGGGTCGGCGTAGCGGTGGACGCGGGCGAAAAGCACCTGGCGATCATAGACGATGCTATCGACGTGGTAGATGTCGCCCGGGACGAAGCGTTCGAGCAGGTAGAACGATTGCTCGTCGCCCAGCTCTTCGACGAGTTGCCAGAGCTGCGCGGCCTCGCGGATCTTCTTGATGCCCACGGCGGAGGCCGCCGAGCGTGGCTTGAGCACCCACGGCGCCGGCACCTGCTGCGTAAAGGCATGCAGCACCTCGTGGTTGACGACGGGCACGAAGGCCGGCACGGCAATGCCCGCCTCCTGCGCCTGCTGCCGCATCGCCAGCTTGTCGCGGAAGTAGCGGACGCGCGTATCGCCCATGCCCGGCACGCGGAGGTGCTCGCGGAGGGCGGCGGCCTTTTCGAGGTCGTAATCATCGAGCGGCACGATGCGGTCGATGGCCTCGGTGCGGGCGAGGTAGCTGACGCCCTTAATGAGGTTGTCGAGGTCCCAGTCCTCGTCCTCCTCGGGCACGTAATGGATGGCGTCGAGGTGGTCGCGCGGCCAGGGCTCGTCGGCGAGGTGCTGTGAAGTGATGAGCAGCACGCGGCAGCCCTGCTGCTTGCACGCGCGGATGAATTCGTTGCCCTTAAAATAGCAGGCGATGCAGAGTACGGTCATGTCAATTGCGGATTGCGGATCCCTGAATGCGAAATCGAAGATTCCCGAAGGAAGTGCGGGGTGGGAAAAGTAAGGCGAGCCGCGCAAGGAGGATCAGGAAATTCGTGTAAGTAATAAAGCGGGTACGGCGACAAAGGGTCTAAACTTTTTATCGACAATCGGTTAGAACTCGCCGCCTTCGGGCTTTAGAGCTGTTCAAACGTAACCGATACGATGAAGCGAACTTTAGACTACTTGTTTTTAAGAAAATTCAATAGCTTGCGGTTTCGCAAAAAAAACGATGCCGCCACGCCTATGCTCGATCCGGTACCGTCATCCGTCCTGGAAGAAGAGGGAAAGGGCCGCCTGGAGCGGTACACTGATTTCCCCGCCTCCGAAGTAGCGCCGCGCAACATCGACGTGTGGCTGCCGCCGGGTTATGGGGAGCACCACCACCGGCACTACCCCGTCCTCTACATGCACGACGGGCAGAACCTCTTCGTGCCCGAGCTCTCATACAGCGGCGTCGATTGGGGCGTCCATGAAACGATTATTGAGCTGACCGGGCAGGGGTTGGCCGAGGCCGCCATCGTCGTCGGTCTGTGGAACACGCCGGAGCGCATCCCCGAGTACATGCCGCAGAAGCCGATGGAGCAGGCTGCCGACCGCGCCGCCCTCGACCGCTTCGCGGAGCGCTTCGGCGGGGCGCCCATCTCCGACGCCTACCTCCGCTTCATCGTCGAAGCGTTGAAGCCCTTCATCGACCGGACGTACCGGACGAAGGCGGAGGTGGAGCACACCTCGATGATGGGGTCAAGCATGGGTGGGCTGATTTCGCTCTACGCCATCTGCGAGTACCCCGAGGTGTTCGGCGGGGCGGGCTGCCTCTCGCCGAGCTGGCCCATCGCCGGGCGGCCCATGATCACCTACCTCAAGAAGCGCATCCCCCACCCCCGCAGCCACCGCCTCTACTTCGACTACGGCGCCGAGGGCCGCCTGCCCGTCTACGAACCCTACCAGGGTAGCGTCGACCGCCTGCTCGAAGACGCGGGCTTCGTGCCGGAGGTGAACCTCGTGACGCGCAAATTCCCCGGCGCCCCGCATTCGGAGCAGGCCTGGCGCGAGCGCCTCAACGTCCCCCTCCAGTTTCTTCTGGGCCACCACGCCGAACCCCTGACGGGTGTGCTGGACAAGGCCGCGTGACTACTGGAAACGAAGAGACGAAGAATCGAAGAGACGAAGAATCGAAGAGACGAAGAATCGAAGAGACGAAGAATCGA
>JAHEMB010000629.1 GCA_024643915.1 Rhodothermaceae bacterium
CCGCTTGGCCCTGTGCCTGCTTGGCCTTATCGCCTTCGTCGCCATAGGAGATTGTTGGAACGCATCAGCCGCCCCCTTCACGCAGGGCACCATTCGGGGGACCGTGCTCGATGGCTCGACCCGCGCCCCCCTTCCCGGCGTCAACATAGCCGTCGAAGGAACGACGACAGGCACAACGACGGATGCCGACGGGCAGTTCGAGCTGGCGAATCTGGGACCCGGCACGTACAGCCTCCGCTTTTCCATGATCGGCTATCGCACCGAACGCGTCGCGGATCTTGCCATAGGGGCGGCGACGAACATGGACCTCGGGGTGGTCGAACTGGCGCGGGAATCGATCCCGCTCAACGAGATCGTTGTAACGCCGGGGCGCTTCTCGATCATGGGCACCGCCGACCTCTCGCGGCAGGTCCTCTCCAGCGAACAGCTCAAGAACAGGGCGTGGGCCGAGGACATCACGCGGGCCGTGGCCCGCCTCCCCGGCATCTCCTCCAGCGACTATTCGTCGAAGTTCACCATCCGGGGCGGCGAATCGGATGAGGTGCTCATCACGCTCGACGGGATGGAACTCTACGAGCCCTTCCACCAGCGCGACTACTCCGGCGGCCTCTTCAGCATCGTCGATATCGAAACCGTCGAGGGCATTGAGTTGATGACGGGCGGCTACTCCGCCGAGTTTGGCAACCGGCTCAGCGGCGTGTTCAACATGCGCACCAAGCGAATTCCTGAAGGGCAGCGCCACACGTCGGTCGGCCTCAGCATCCTCACGGCGCGCCTCTACACGGACGGCTCCTTCGCGGACGGTAAAGGCTCCTACATCTTTTCGGCGCGGCGCGGCATGCTAGACGTGCTCTTCAGCGCCTTCGCGGCGGCGGAAGAGGCGACGATTGACCAGGGGTCGACCCCCAATTTCTACGATGCGATGGGGAAGGTGAGCTATGACCTATCGCCCAAGCACACCCTCTCCCTCCACGCCCTGCGGGCCGGCGACCGGACGAAGGTGAGCGACGTGGAGGGCGACAATTTCGACAAGAACGACACGCGCTACGGCAACACCTACGGCTGGCTGACGCTGCATTCCAACCATTCGCCCCGCCTCTTCTCCCGGACCCTGCTCTACGCCGGCCTGGTCAGCCACGACCGCAACGGGTCGTTTAACAAGTACGAGCCGTCGGACAAGGGCTCGTTCATGCTCACGGACCAGCGCGATTACTCGATTTTCGGCCTCAAGCAGGACTGGAACTGGCAGGCCGCCAACAGCCTCTTGCTCTCGGCCGGCTTCGAGGCGAAGCAACTCGACGCGAAATACGATTATTTCAGCCACCTGGCAGAACTCCGCGTCGATGCCAACGAGCAGCTTTACGACTACGACAACACGACGGACATCGAGATCAGCCCCTCCGGCCAGCAACTCGGTGCGTACGCGACGGGGCGCTTCAAAGTGCTGCCGAAACTGGTTCTGGAAACCGGCCTGCGTTACGACAAAACCACGTACTCGAATGACGACGTGATTAGCCCGCGCGTCGGGGCCGCCTACGCCTTCTCCGACCGCACCATCGTCCGGGCCGCCTGGGGCTACTATTACCAATCCCAGTTCATCAACGACCTGGACGTGAACCACGGCATCACCACCTTCAGCCCAGCAGAGTTGGCCAAGCATTACGTGCTGGGGTTTGAGCACCGCTTCCCGCGCGGCATTGAGTTGCGGGTGGAGGGCTACTATAAGGACCTCTCGAACTACAGCCCCGCCTGGCAGAATTTGCGGGATCACCTGGAGATTTTCCCCGAGGCCCGCAATGACAACGCCCGCGTGGTGCGGTCAGGGGCCGAGTCGCGCGGGATCGAGTTTTTCGCCAAGTACGACCAGGGCAAAAAGGTATCCTGGTGGCTCAGCTACGCCCTGGCGAAGGCCGAAGACGTGGTGGAAAGCATCGAGTACAACGGGCTGCTGACGAAGCGCACCGGCAACGTGCCGCGACTGAACGACCAACGGCACACCGTCTACGGCGACGTCAACTACCGCCCCAACGGCAAATGGCATTTCAACCTGTCGTGGACCTACTACAAGGGTTGGCCGCGGACGGACTACACCTACCATTACCAGACGCTTCCCAACGGCGACCTCCATTTCTACCCGGTCCATTTGGACTTCAACGGGGTGCAATACCCCGCTTTTCACCGGATGGATCTGCGGACGAACCGGCAGTTCAAGCTAGGACCCGGCGCCCTGACCGCGTACCTGCACTTGATCAATCTCTACGCGCACCCTAACCTCAAGAAGTTTGACCTGGATACACGGAACGATGAAGGCCAATTCTCCCTAGACGCGCAGGGCAATTACGTCCCGTTCCGCGATGACAAGTACTGGTTCGGTTTCGTCCCGGTCCTCGGCGCAAGCTGGGCCTTTTAATCCCTGGCGATTAATCCCTGCCGATGCGCCCCGTCATCACGGCCTCGATGCCGTGAGGCACCGCCTCCTCGCACCGAAAGCGCAGGACACGATCCTCGCCCGTCGGCAGCGATAGGATGACCTCGATATCATCCGCCTGGGCGCGCACGACCTGGCGCAGGGTCGCACCGCGCAGGTCTTCGACGAGCCCCCACATAGCAGGACGTCGTTCCTCGGCCGAGCGCGCCGACAGCGCCGAGGCTGCGAAGTGATTTGTGATGAAGCCCGTCAGCGCTTCCTCATCTCGCTCCGAGAGGATGCCGAGGAAGGCCGCCATGTGCCGACCGGCGGGCGTGTCGGGCAAGGAGGCATCCCCAACCGGCCTGGAGCGGGCAACCGCCTTATCCGCTTTGGAGGGACCCACAACTGCAACGGCTTCGATGGTTTCAGGGGGCGGAGCGGCCATCGTCTGTCTGATCCAGTCTTGGTAAGACGAGACGCGCACGAAGTGATCGACGGCGCCATAGGTGCCTGGGCCGTACTTCCCGTCACGCCCGAGGGAGCTGACCCCCGCCACGAATGGCCGGCCCTCGACCAGCAAGAGCGCGGGGCCGCCGCTGTCGCCGCGCCCGGGCGTCCCCTCCAGGTCCGTGGCCTCGGGCGGCTCGTCGAAGGTGAAGTAGAGCCACTGTCGGTCGGCCTGG
>JAHEMB010000630.1 GCA_024643915.1 Rhodothermaceae bacterium
CCCGCCTCCTCCAGCCGGTTCGAGACGGCCAGAAGTTCATACTTGCGCATCTGGAGGAAGGACGGGTAGACGGGCACCTCGCGCCCCTCGTCGAAGCGGTAGCGGCGGGCGGCGAGGCCGAGGGGGGTGGCCGCGTAGACGTTGAGCGCGCCGAAGCTGTAGCTGCCCCGCTCCACGGGCCGCACCGTGTATCGCACCGTCTTGCTTCCCCCCGGCGGCACGGCAAGTTCATGGCGCGCGTCGCGGATCTGGAACTGAAACGGCAGCTCGTCCAATATCTCGGCGTGCAGCGTGAATCCGTAGCCGTTCTCCACGTCGATGTGCAGCGCGTTGTCGTCTCCGTTGGAGAGGCGTTCGGGCGTGTCCCGCCGGGCGACGACGCCTTGCCTCCGATAGAGCAGCAGCAGATCGAAGGCCAGCAGAACGGCCACGGCCAGCAGCAGCACGCGCGCCAGCCCGGTCAACACCGGGACGAAAAATCCCCCCACGAACAGCAGCACCGCCACCGCAAGGGCGAGGAAGAAGCGCGGCTTCAGGTAGAGGGCGCGGAGGGGGGCCAAGGTTCAGGTCGCTGCTCAGCGAAAAGGTCATCGCCAAGATACAACGCCGGTGAGAGGAATCGAAGAAACGAGGAGACGAAGAGACGACGATTGCTAAAAGCAACCCTTCTTCGATTCCTCGATTCCTCGTCTCACCGTTTCCTTTTCAGCGGACCAGCGACGCGCTTGGCGTACCCTCGGCGAGTTGCCGGTAGGTCTCAACGAGGCGGATGAAGTCGGCGCGGTAGCCGTGGGCATCATCGCCCATCGCGTCCTTTGCCAGGGAAAGGACGAGGCCGGCGTCGGCGGTGCCTTTGTAGGCGGAGTCGCGCAGCAGCATGCCGAAGGAGGCGACGGCGGCGGAGAAGTAGAAATCGTTCGAGGCGAGGGCATCCTCCTCGTGCGGTGCGGGCACGGCGCGCTCGATGAGGCGGCTCGTGTCGCCCTCCGGCGCTTTGTAGCGCAGCTTCACCGTCATCAACTCATCGCTTTTGAAAGCGGCGGGGGTGAAGGCGGATTCCTGGTATTTGAGCGTGGGCTGGTCGCGCACGTCCTTGGCCGAGGCGGCGCCGACGGGGATCACCTCGTAGAGCGCCGTCACGGTATGGCCCGCGCCCAGCTCGCCTGCGTCCTTCGTGTCGTCGTCGAAGTCCTCGTCCGCCAGGAGGCGGTTCTCGTAGCCGATCAGCCGGTAGGCCGCCACGATCGCCGGGTTGAACTCGACCTGCACCTTCACGTCCTTGGCGATGGTGAAGAGCGTGGCGCCCAACTCGGTCGCCAGCACCTTCTTCGCCTCCATCTGCCCATCGATGTAGTAATAATTGCCGTTGCCCTTGTCGGCGATCTGCTCCATGCGCGCATCCTTCAGGTTGCCCGTGCCGAAGCCGAGGACCGTCAGGAACGTGCCCTGCGCGCGTTTCTCTTCGATGAGGCGGATGAGCGCAGCATCGTCCGAGACGCCCACGTTGAAGTCGCCGTCGGTGGCTAGGATGACGCGGTTGTTACCCCCCTCGACGTGGTTGTCGCGCGCCACCTGGTAGGCCAGTTCGATGCCCGCGGCGCCGGCGGTGGAGCCGCCCGCCTCCAGCCGGGCGAGGGCTTCGAGGATCGCGTCCGCCTCGTTGCCGGGCGTGGAGGGTAGCACGAGCCCGGCGGCCCCGGCGTAGACGACGATCGCCACGCGGTCATCTTCCGTCAGGTTTTCCACTAGCATCTGAAAACCCTTCTTCAGGAGCGGCAGCTTGTCCGGGCTGTTCATTGAACCGGACACATCAAGGAGAAAAACGAGGTTGCTCGAAGGCCGGTCCTCCTGGTTCATCCGCCGCCCCTGCAAGCCGACGTGGACGAGTTGATGCGCCGGGTTCCACGGCGCCGCCCCCGCCTCGGCGACGACCGAGAACGGATGCTGGCCCGTGGGCTCAGGGTAGTCGTAGGAGAAATAGTTGATCATCTCCTCGATCCGCACAGCGTCGGCAGGCGGTAGCTGCCCCCCGTCGAGGAAGCGCCGGATATTGCTGTACGAGGCCGCGTCCACATCAATGGAGAAGGTGGAGAGCGGGCGGCTCGTCGTCTTCACAAAGTCGTTCTCGTCGAAATAGGCGTACTGTTCGCTGCCGGGCGTAAGGGGTGGCGCCATGGAATGCGAGCCGGCGTCGTGCTTGCGCAGGGCATTCATCCGCCCGACGGCGAGGGGCGAAGCCTTCTGCTCCTGCGCCGTGCCGGCGCGTTCCCGGTCCGCGAGAACGTTCGCATCATCCCGCGACTCCACCTCGTCTTCGGTTCGGGGAGCCGTGTGCTCGCAGGCCGGCAGGATCACGAGCGCGCCGAGCAAGAGGAGAAAAACCCGCACCGAGGCGCGGCGATGGGAAAACGGCATTCGAAAGGCTTTCATGACGACCTCCAAAGTGAGGAAAAAGGATCGTTGTGAGCGCAGGCCTGCCTCGCTTTCAAACGGGAGGCGGCGGGGTTTATTGTCTCCCGGTTGAAAAACCCGCTCCGTGAATCCCGAGCCGCGCTTGCGCGTACAGCGAAAATCTTCGTACCTTTCCCGTACCTATTTACCCTGCGGCCCGTCTGCGAGACGGCCTGCAAAGACGAAGCGTTCGATGAAAAGCTCGGCCCAAATGCGAGATATCGGCGCGGTGGTGAGCCTGCTCACTGTCCGCCCCGTTATCGTCACGCGGCCCTGGCCGAGCGAACGGCACCTCTTTCTCGGTGGCACGCCCTTCCATACCGGCCCCGCGCTCCCCGCTAGCTGACCGCCTCTTCGGTCCGGGAATGCGCCGCCGCGCCACCTTGCACCGCTCTGGTGCCCCCCTTTCGTCTTTGCCTCCCCGGATCAATGTCTCGCAACGGATCTTCCTCTGTTTCTACCGTGCGTCGTAGCCTGTGGGCCGCTCTGCGCGAAGCCGTCACCGGCACGCAGCAGGACTTCACCACCGGTAGCCTGGGCCGCGCCATCTTCCTGCTCTCCGTACCGATGGTGCTGGAGATGCTGATGCAGTCGGTCTTTGAACTGGCCGACATTTTCTTCGTCAGCCGCCTGGGGGCC
>JAHEMB010000631.1 GCA_024643915.1 Rhodothermaceae bacterium
GCGGTCCTCGATCACGGAGTAGGCCGTCACATAGACGTTCGTCTCCAGCTTGCACCGCCGCCCGATGCGGCACTGGTTCTCGATAGCCACGCCGCGCCCGACGATGGTGAAGGCGCCCACCGAGACATCCTCGCGGATCGTCGCCAGGTCCGCCACGAGCACCTTCTCCTCTAGGGTGCAGCCGGCGTAGAGCACCACCGAGGCGCCCACCAGGCAGCCGTCGCCGAGTTGCGCGGGGGGCTGCTGCTGGTCCTCCGTGACGGCGCTGGCGACGGCGCGCATGGGCTGCTTGCCCACCGTCGTGTGGTCGTCGATGCGGACGTGGTCGCCGACGACGGTGCCCGCGTGGATTGTCACGTGATGCCCGATCCGGCAGGCGGCGCCGATCTTAACATCCTCGCCGATCACGCAGAAATGGCCAAGGGTGGCGCCTGCGCCAATCTGCGCCGAACGGGCGATAATGGAGGTTTGCATAAGGAAGATGAGGAGCTACGCGGTAAGATGAGCCAAATCGTCCAGATCCTTTTTTCTGCCGCTGGCGCGCTTGTTCTTGATGAGGTCTCCTTTGCCTATGAAAAACACCGTCTGTTCGCCGTAGACCCCCTCGACTTTGTTCTTCCAGGCTTCGGAAAAGGTGATGCCGTCAGCAGAGGTGAGTAGATCAATGCGAAAGGGCGGCAGACCCATCTGAATGACCTTATCCTCGGCGCATAATGTGGCTTCGTCGAGTTGGTTCGTCGGAAAGCCGAAGGCTTCGAGCGCACGCAAAATGCTCTGCGCGTTCGTCCGGCTTCGCTCAATGAAAAGGTCGACATCGTCGGTAGAGCGGGGATAAGCGTGGACGGCAAACGCATACCCATCGACGACCATGTAGCGGACGCTATGCGCGTTCAACAACGCGAAGAACTCTTCGAAGTCCGTGGAAACGTTCATCCGTGGCGGCCTTGTTACCCATCTTATCCCAAGAGGCGCGGATCCGCTCCAGGGCCTCCAGCTTGTACGCGATGCTCTGCTCGGCCCAGAAGGTTTTCTCATCGGCGTACTGTGCCGGGTCCTTCAGGTGATACACCTTGACTTGGCTCATTTCTTCAAAACGAAGCAAGTTGCAGATCAGCATCTGCCCGCGCCAATGCAGCCGGAGGGTGCGGGGTTCCTGATCCTCGGTGTTTGCGCAAAGGAAAAGCCCACGACCAGGTGAAGCTGACCGTGGGCCTTTGACCCGTATCGAAGAAAGAGACGGCGTTTACTGCTGCTGCGCCTCAAGCTCGGCGATATAGGTGAGGTACTTGTTCGACGCATCGACGAGCTGGTTCTTGCCCGCCTTTTCGGCGTAGCCCTTGGCGCTGTTGAGCGATCGCTTGGCGGCGGCGTGGCTGCCCGCGTTCACCTGCGACACGCCCTGCTTGTAGTAGGCGTTGGCGTAGAAGGTGTTGAGCGTGGCGTCGTCCTCGCCCAGGTACTCCTTCGCGTTGTCGAGCGCGGCGATGGCGGTGCCGTACTTGTCGGCCTGGAGAGCGTCACGGGCTTCAATCAGATAGCTTTTGCCAAGCGTATCGTTGACCCGAGCGACCATCGCCTCGTCGCCGGCTTCTGTAGCCTTCGTCTTGAGTGTCGCGAAGGCCTTGTTGGCGTCCTCCATGTTGCCGGCGCTGCGGAGCGCCATGGCGTAGAGGTAGCCGGCCTCGATCTCATTGGCGGGGAAGACCACCATCGCATCCTGCAGGAAGAGCGCTGCTGGCTCGAACTGCTCCTTGCTCATGAGCAACTTCCCGACAGTCATCAGCGCGCTGCCGGCGAACTCGGTGTCCTCCATTTCCTTCGACTGCGTGCGTGCCATTTCAAGGTACGCGATGGCCTGGTCGAAGCGATCCTCGCCGAGTGCCTCATCGTTCACGACGGCGGTGCCGGCATCGACGTATGCCTTGACGGCGGCTTGCTGGACCCCAGGGATGCGGCTCTCAAGCTCTGGATCGCCGGAGGCGGCAGCGATCCCTGCGGCCTCTGTATATTTCTCTGCGGCAGTGGCGTAGTCCTCGGCGGTACCCGCCTCAGATGCCTCGGTGGCGGCGGTGATCGCTGCGCTGAATTGCTCGCGTGCCTCGGCGTTGGCGTTCTCGCCATTCTCAACGGGCTCTTCGGCAGCCTGGGCGAAGACGGGGGGGGCGCCGAGGCCGGCCAGCAGGAAGGCCGCGACGAAGAGGTGTTTCAGATACTTGGCGAATTTCATGGTCGTTTGTAGTGGTGCTGGTTTGCGGGGATGCCTCCTAAAAAGACGAAGGTCGCTTTTCGTTTGATCCGAAAAACACCTTCGTTCGTTCAGCCATTAGAGTGCCAGGATCATGCCAAAACTTCTGTCCAACTCTTTCAATAACAGAAAGCTGTGCGAACGATGAGGACGTAGGGCAATTCTCGGGAACTACTTATTTGACCCGGCCCGGATGCGTTCCCAACCGTGCCTGAAATTCGGACAGTGTTCGAAAAAGCGACGGCGGGTGTCACAGCGGATGGACAGGAGAGACAGAATAAATCAGAAGAGCGAGACCCTGTCTTGTTCCCGAGGGCCTCACGAAATGGAGGCCGACTCCTCGTCGCCGGCCATCTCCACCTCGAAGTCCTTAACGCCGAACGAAGTGCCGACGGCGAGGGCGGCGGCTAGCATGGGCGCGTCGAGCGGCACCGTGCGGATCTTGTTGGCGACTTCCTCGAAGGGGATGCCGGAGAGGCGGTTGTGCTGGAGGGCCACCATGTGCCCGTAGTGTTCGTCGGCCACCATCTGGGCGGCATAGGAGCCAAAGACGGTGGCGAGGTTGCGGTCGTAGGCGGTGGGCGTGCCGCCGCGCTGGGTATGGCCCAGGATGACGGTGCGCACCTCGCTCCGCACCTGCTTTTCGAGCTGGACCTCAAGCATCTTACCGATGCCACCCAGCCGGATCGGATCGTGGCTCTCCTCGACCAGCTCGCGCACCACCAGGTCGCCGCCTTTGGGCCGGGCGCCCTCGGCCACCACGATGATGGTGAAGCGCTGCCCGCCGCTCTCGCGCTCGCGGCACACCCGCGCCACCTCCTCAATCTCGTACTCGTGC
>JAHEMB010000632.1 GCA_024643915.1 Rhodothermaceae bacterium
CTTGCCGTCGATCCTGCGTAGAAGTCGCGCATAATTGCGTCGCCGTCAGGACCGAACCCAACACGGTAGAGGTAACACTCACCGCCGCGCCCGCCCGCGCCGCCGTCGAGGCGGGCGCCGAGACCGAGGTGTTTGCCTACAACGGCCACCTCCCCGGTCCCACCCTGGAAGTGCGCGAGGGCGACCGGGTGATCGTTCACTTCAAGAACGAGTTGCCGGAGCCGACCACGATCCACTGGCACGGCCTCCATCTCCCCATTGATGCCGATGGCAGCCCGCTCTACCCCGTTGCGCCAGGGGAAACGTACGATTACGTCTTCACGGTGCAGCCCGGCACCGCCGGCACCTACTGGTACCATCCACATCCGCATCACCGCACGGGCTACCAGGTGGCGATGGGCCTCTACGGCGCCGTCATTGTGCGCGCGCCAGACGACCCGCTTCCTGCCGATATCACCGAGCGGCTGCTCATCCTCTCCGACAACCGCTTCGCCCCGGACGGTGCCCTCGACCTGCCCGAGCCGCATTCGCACCAGGGACGCGTGGACGCGGAGAACGGACGGGAGGGCAACGTCCTCTTCGTCAATGGCGAGGTGATGCCGACGCTCACCATCCGCCCCGGCGAGGTGCAGCGCTGGCGCATCATCAACGCCTCCGCCGCGCGCGTCTACCGACTGGCCCTGCAGGGCCACACGTTTCTCCACATCGGCAGCGACGGCGGCCTCTTCGAGCGTCCCGTGGAGGTCGAAGAGATCCTGCTGGCCAACAGCGAACGGGTGGAACTGCTGGTGCGCGGCACCGGCCCCCCCGCCAGCCGCAGCGTTCTACAGAACCTGCCCTATAACCGCTATATCCCCCAGACCTGCCCACCGGACTGGAACGAGCCGCGGGACCTGCTGACGCTCGCATACACCAACGAGCCTGCCGTCACGCCCCCGGCGCTCCCCGCCCTGCTGCGCCCCGTCCCCGCCCTCGACCCGGCGCAGGCGACGGCGACGCGTGTGGTGGTACTCACGCAGGGCATGATCAACGGCAAGCTGATGGATATGGACCGCGTGGACCTGCAAGTGCCCCTTGGCGCGACGGAGATCTGGGAAGTCGAGAACCTGGTGGGCATGGACCACCCCTTCCACTTGCACGGCTTCCGCTTCCAGGTACTCGACCGCGATGGCGTGCCGGAGCCGTTCCCGAACTGGAAGGACACGGTTAACATTCCCAAGCACGAGACGGTGCGCTTCATCGTGCGCTACGAACGGTTTCCGGGGAAATGGATGTTTCACTGCCACATCCTCGATCACGAAGATCAGGGGATGATGGGTATTCTCGAAGTACGTTAACAGGGAGGCGAACATGAAAGCATGGTTGACTCGTTTCGTGCGTGAGAGCCGCTGGGCCATCCCGCTCCTGCTGACGGCCGTGTGCCTGGCCCTCGTCGCGGCCATCTCCACCCGCCCAGACCTGCCGGACGAGCAGGCGCGGAAAGAACAGATCTTGCGCGGACGGCATCTGGTGACGCACCACGGCTGCGGCGACTGCCACGGCGGCGTCGGCAATCCGGCGGCGGACGGCTGGCTCGTCGGTTGGCGCGAAACGTCACTGCCCAACATGCAGGATTATCAGATCGGGCCGTTTCGAACCTACGCCCGCAACCTGACGCCGGACAACAAGACGGGGCTCGGACGCTTCAGTGAACGGCAGATCTTCAACGCGCTCCGCTACGGCCTCCGCCCAGGCGAGACGCCCGACGTGGAAATCACCTCGACGACGCCCGGCGAGGGCAACCACCCGGCCAACCCGAAATACCTGGCCCCTCCAATGCCCTGGCCTTCGTTCCGCCACATGACAGACGAGGAGCTATGGGACATTGCCGCTTACCTGAAGCACGGCCTCAAGCCGGTCGCCAACCAGGTGCCGGATAGCGAGGGACCGCCCGATTTCTGGGCCGGAGAATACACGGTAGAAAAGATCGGCCCGTACCCGACGCCGGGCTTCCCCACGGCCAACGAGCAGATGCCGACGACAGGGAGTGAATGAGTTGGGCAAGAGGCATTGCTGCGTAGTGCCCGCTTTCATGCTGATGGTCACGGCGGTCGGGAGGCTTGTGCTGCTCCCGGCCGCCGTCGGCGCGCAGCCGTCTGCTCACAGCATTGTAGGAACTGCCGACAGCCTGATGCTGGCGCTACATGAGCGCGGGCTCTTCAATGGCGCCGTGGTGCTGGGGCGTGGGGAAGAGGAACTCTATGCGCGCGGCTTCGGCCCGGCCAACACCGAGGCGGGGGTGCCCTTCACCCCGGACACGCCCGCCGACGGGGGCTCCATCGCGAAGACGCTCGCGGCCGCCTCCATCTTCATGCTGGTCGAGGAGGGGCGGCTGAGCCTCGCCGACCCGGTCCGACAGCACCTGCCCGCGTACCCCCACGAATCGACCCGCGTGCGCCACCTCATCGCGAACACGGCGGGCCTCCCTGGGTACGAAGCCCTGGATGCCTTCCTCCCGGCGGATCAGGTCAAGACCACCACGCGCTACCTCGACGTCCTCCGCGAGCAGCACATTAAGCCGGCGTTCGCGCCCGGCACCCGCTTCCGCTACGACAACCTCGCCTTCGACGTGGCTGCCCTGCTCGTCGAGCGCGTGACGGGGAAAGCCTGGGACGAATTCCTTCGGGAGCGCGTCTTCAGCCCGCTGAGGATGGAGGCTACGTTTCTTCGACCGGCGCGGCTGGCGGACTGGTCGGGCGTGCGCACGATAAGCTATCGGCAGATGGGCGACAGCCTGGCGCTGTACGACGTGTTCGACAACGAAGGTTTCTACGGGGGGTCCAACCTCTACTTATCGGCGCGCGACCTGTCTCGTTGGAGCCGGTCGTTCTATGCCCACCCGGTGCTCGGCGATTCGGCCCTTGCAATGGGCCGGGAGCCGCCCGTCCTCAACGATCCGGCGACGGGCACGGGCGGGCCGTCCGGCCTCACCCTGCTGAGCTGGTATTATCCATCCGAAGGGCGGCGCTTCCATTATCCCGGCAGTCTCCAGGGCTTCTGGAGCTACGCCTACCGGGATGAGGACCGGCGCTACACCATCGCC
>JAHEMB010000633.1 GCA_024643915.1 Rhodothermaceae bacterium
GAAATGGAAACAGGCCTCGACGAAGTCATGAAAGACGTCGCGAAAGGCACGGTCCGCTAACTGCTCGGGCGAGAACGTCTCGCGGATGAGCCGGCAGAGACCGTCGTACACCTCGTCGAGGATGGCGAAGAGGATCTCCTCCTTGCCCTCGGGGAAGTAGTTGTAAAGCGTCCCCTTCCCGAACTCGGCCAGGTGGGCAATCTCATCGAGCGTGGCATGCGTGTAGCCCTTCTCGGCAAAAACCGTCTGGGCCGCGTGCAACATCGCCTGCCGGCGCATCAACCGCTCCCGCTCCCGCCGCGAAAGCGTCTCGGTTCCGTTGGTGGCAATCATACGCAAGAGGTCTCACTAAAGAAATGTGACTCACCAGTCACTTTCCGACCCCTACGTCACGTAACGCCCGAAGATTCGGCGGCGAGATGAAGAAAAGGCTAAGGTTCATGGTTTCCGGTTTACAGTTTTCGGGTTGCTATGAGCAACGGGAAACCGTAGACCGGAAACCGTGAGTCACCCCCGTCACACGTATTCTTCGAGCTGATGCGCGTGCAGGTAATCGACGACGTTCTTCACTTGCTGCGTCGACTCGCGGTTGCAGATAAGCACGGCATCGTTGGTTTCGACGACGACGAGGTCGTGGACGCCGACGAGGACAACGAGGCGGCCGTCGGCGTGGACGAGGCAGCGGCTGGCGTCGTGGAGGATGGCGTTGCCGCGCACCGCGTTGCCGTGCCGGTCCTTGGCGTCGAGATCGTAGACGGCGCGCCAGTCTCCCACGTCGCTCCACCCGAAGGCGCCGGGCACCACAAACACCTGGTCGGCCCTTTCCATCACGCCGTAGTCGATAGAGATGTGGGGACTGCGGCGGTAGGCGGCGGCCACCGCTTCAGGCTCGTCCGCGCTATCGACAACACTGCCGACGGGCGCGAAGGCGTCGTAGGCTTCGGGCAGGTGGCGCTGCATCTGGTCCATGACGGTATCGGCGCGCCAGATGAACATACCGCTGTTCCAGAGGAAGTCGCCCGAGTCGAGGAAACGCTCGGCGGTGGCCACGTCGGGCTTCTCGGCGAAGGTGCGGACGGGGAAAGCGCGCGGCGCGTCGAAAGCGGGGTCGGCAGGGCCGTCGAACTGGATGTAGCCGTAGCCCGTCTCGGGGTGGGTGGGGGCGATGCCGATGGTGACGAGGGCGCCGGGCGCCTGCGCCTTTTCGATTGCCACACGCAGCACCTCGTGGAACTGCCGCACGTTGTGGATGACGTGGTCCGCCGGCAGGACGATCATCGTCGCCTCCGGGTCGCGGGCGGCCAGCTTCACCGCCGCGTAGGCGATGCAGGGGGCCGTGTTGCGGCTGATGGGCTCGGCCAGGATGTTCTCGGGCGGCACGGCCGGGAGTTGCTGCGAGACCTGCTCCACGTACCGCTCGTGGGTGACGACGAAGCAGCGCTCCGGAGGCACCAGCCCCTGCAAGCGCGCCACCGTGTTCTGGATGAGCGTGCCGTCGCCGAAGACGTCGATGAACTGCTTGGGGCGCGCCTTGCGGCTCTGCGGCCAGAAACGGCTACCGATGCCACCCGCCATGATCACTGCGTACGTCGCCATAGGGAGAGAAGGGCCTTTGTTTTATGCGAGATGAAGGGCGCTTGCGCCGCGCCTAAGATAGGGAAATTGAAAGGCCGCCGGGAGTTCCTCTCCTTCCCTCCACAGATGGTGCTCCCTGAGGCACCGTCTGATCAGTGCCTCTTCATCTCAAAGGCCTGGCCTCCCGAAGCCCGAGGCTCTGGCCTGCCTGTGTGCGCCCTTTCGGCCCGTTTAGACCGGGCCCCGCGTCTGTTTCTTCAACAAGATTTTTCTTCTGGGCACCGTTCGTTTTCTTTTTCCAATCAGTCGTTTGACTTATTCATAAAAGATCAGTATTGTGATTCTCGCGGACTTCCCGGCGATGTGGTTAAGAAGTCCTGTGAGGGGCGATTCTCCAGGCTAGGCGCCCAGATGACGCGGGCGCTCATCTTTTAGCCGGAAACCCTTTGATGGCGCGGCGAAAGCGCCCTGCGCCGGTGTTCCACACCCGCCGTCGCATGCCGGATCTCTGATGGTCCCACCAGACCAGATTCTGTGTGTTGTGCCTACCGCTATTAACCCTTTTCCCACACGGCCATGGCTACCTCGCTCGCACGCTGGTTCCGCTCTCTCTCCTCCCCGCTGACGGCCTCCTTAGCAGCGGCCCTGCTCCTTCTTAGCCTCGCCCCCGGGAGGGTGGCCGCTCAGGCCGGCGACATCTGCGACGTCGTGGTCTTCGCGACGAACGGGGTCCAGGTGAACGCGACTGTAGCCATCACCGGTGACGTGGTGGTCAACGACGTCGGCTCGGCGACCGAGCTCGTCATCGAGCGCTCGAGCACGGTGAACGGCAACATGAAGGCGAACCGGATCCAGCTCGGGCGCAACGCAACGATCACCGGCGTCGTCTCCTACAACCAGTTGCAACTTAACACCGGTGCGACGGTCGGCGGGCAGGTGACGCCGCTGAGCCTCCCCGTGCTCAGTGCGCCCGCCTTCCAGCCGGCCAACCCCCGGGCCAGCGCGCCGAACGTCTCTGTCCTTCCCGGCCAGACGACGGTGCTCGCTGCCGGCGAATACGGCGACATCACCGTGGGAGCGGGCGGCACGCTCGTCTTCTCCGGAGGGCTTTACGATGTGCGTTCCCTCAACGCCGGCGCCCTATCCAAGATCTATTTCAGTGCCCCGACCGACTTGCGGATCCTCGGGCGCCTCGTCGTCGGTCAGAGCAGTGAGGTCGGCCCCGGCGTCTCCTCCGGTATCGCCGCCTCGGACATCATCATCTACGCGGCAGCCACTGATGGGCCGGCCGGCTTTGCAGTCGACATTGAAAAGAGCAGTAATGTCTCAGCTAACTTCTACGCGGGCAACGGGACCCTGAATCTGAATCAGGTAGATCAGGCCACGGGGGCGTTCTTCGGCGTCAACGTCATCGTGAACAAGAACTCGACCGTCGTCCTCGACAGCTACTTCGACCGGCCGCCCACCGCCGACCCGCAGGCCGTGAACACCAATGGCGCCGCCCCG
>JAHEMB010000634.1 GCA_024643915.1 Rhodothermaceae bacterium
GACGCTGGGATATCAGCCGGTCAATCCCATCGTCTTGCCTCCCGTGATAGATCCGGCCATCTTTCACGCCGAGGGGCGCGTGGCCTTCGACCTGGGCCATAAGATCCGGCTCCTGGCGAGCGACAGACAGATTGAGGACGCGCTTGACGGCGATCGGTACGCCCTGACCTGCTTCGGGGATACGGGGCCGTCGGCACAGCGGGCCGAGGTGTTCCGGCAGCACGATGTTTATGTCGCCACCGATGAGGCGCCGGGGGCGCGCGGCGTGCTGGAAGCCCTCGCCTGTGGCCTGCCCGTGCTGTACCGGGACGTGGGCGATCATCGAGAGTGGGTGGGCTATGGCGGGCTGCCGTTCCAGGCATACCACGAGGTGGCTTCCCGCCTAGGCGAACTCGTGGCGCATTACGAGGCGTTCCAGCGGCTTATCCTGGTACCGACACTGTCGGAGTTGGCGACGGCCTACGCGACCCTCATCCGGGAGTTGCCCTGAGGGGGACGGCGCTATGGCTGGTTGTCGAGCAGCAGGCGATAGGTATGGTAGGCGTCGGTGGCCCAGCTTGCCTTATACGGCTCGGTGCCACGCAGCAGATCGTACACCGCCAGCCGCATCGCGTAGGCGCGCCGTATGCCCTCGTTGATCAGCAAGGTGCCCGGCGACCAGGGCGCGGCTTCCGGAAGGAAACCGCCGTTCCAGTCGGCCAGGCTGTCGGCGCCCCGCATGAAGAGTTGCAGACCCAGCAGCCGGTCCTGTTCGTAGAGCGCAAGGACCCGCAGGTGCCCGCGTGCGAACAGCGGGGGCAGTGCTGCCTGGGCGAACTGCTGCCTGGCAACCGGCGCGAAGTAGCTCGCGTCTCCGTGGCGCTGGAGGTGCAGGTCGAGGAAAAGGTCTGGCAGTTGCGACGGGGACAGCTTGTCTGGGGTCCGTTCACAGACGGTCACGCCATGGCGCGCCGCCTGGCGAAGCTTGCGGCGGAGGCTTTTCCGGAAGTGCTTGCTGCGCGAGGCCACGTAGGCCTCGTAGGTGGTGGGCAGCCTGATGTAGGGGCAGGTACCGTCGCAAGGCAGCGTCTCTCGAAAGCCGAGCGTGGGGTCGAGCAACGTGGCCGCGCGCAAACAGTTGGCGTCGCGGCGAAGGCGGGCCAGGGTGATGCTGGCGACCTCGTGGAGCCGGGAGCGGGCAAACGTCAGCAGGCAGGCAAGCACCGCAGTATCCGAGGCGGGCGCAATCAAATCGGCGTAATCGGTGCCCTGCGTAAACAACGCGGCGGCGCCGTCGGGCGTACGCACCAGGGGCAGGATGCCCGCCACGGTGGTACCCCGTCGCGCCACCAACACGTACGGCGAGAGGTCCGGGAAAGCCCGGCAGGCCGCCAGGAACCAGCTGCAAGAACTGAAGGCCCGGTTGCAGGGGGATTGTTGCAGGATTGCTTCCCAGGCCGGGGCCAGGGCCCGCACAGCGGCCTGTGTCGTCAGCACTTCGTGCCGGAAGCCGTCGGAACTGAGCGGGGAACGACTACTCATAGGAGCTTCGTGGAGGGGCAAGGGAGGAATCAGCGACCGTCGACGCACGCGATCCAGGTGCCGTCCGGCATCTGGTGGGCATCCAGGTGATGCATGCGCTCGCCGTTCCAACCGTCCCCGGCGGGTTGGAGGACCGGACCGGGCGCTACCTCCTGCTCCCGATAGCTTGTGGGCGTCAGTTCGGAAACCGCGAAGGCTTGTACCTGCCTGCCGTAAATGGGCACGCAGTCCTGTGCAAACCGGATCACCTGGTCTTCCAGCACCAGCATCCGTCCAGCCGGTCGGGCCGTTCGGGGGTCGTCCTGCACGATGGGGTTGCCGGGGTGTGGCCGCCAGGGGCCGCGCAAGTCAGGGGCATAGAAGACGTCGAGCGTGTGGTGCTCGAAAGGCGTGGGGCAGGCGAACAGCCACCACAGGCCGTCGTGGTGGATCACCGACGGATCGGCGTAGCGGCCCTCGACGAGCTGCGCTACGGGCCTCCAGCCGAGGGGGAAAGCCGAGGCCTGGTAGAGCTGGATGGCGCCGGGTTCGAGGGTTTCCGGGATCATGTAGCAGGCGTCGTCCCATTGGAAAACGTAGGGGTAGGAGAGGTGAAAAGGTTCGCGCAGGACGATCTGCTGGTACTCCCAGCGCAACCCGTCGTCGCTCGTGGCCAGGCCGATCTCCCCACGCAGGGTCTCCCGGTTTTTGACCTCGAAGAAGAGGTGCCACGTGTCATCGGCCCGTACCATGAACGGATCGGCCACGAACCGGGCATCCACGTCCGTCACGTCCTGGTGGGAGAGGATAGGATTGCGAACCCCGGCGGGCGCCGTCAGGCAAAAGGGCGAGGCGCCGGTAAAAACCCCAATGGCCCATTCGCGCTGCGGCGGGGCCGGCGCAGGCCGTGCGTCCTCCGTCGATCCGTCGAGACTTTTCATTGGGCTCCGTCCGACGCTGACCCAGCAGGCCCGCCGGCTTCCTCGCTCAGGACGTATTGCTTCTTGGGCCACTGGTCGTTGAAGGCCTGGTAGGCGGCCAGGCACGACTCGAACGTTCCCACAGGGGGGCGTTCGAGCAGGTCGTAGTAGCCATGGCGGTCTTCGCCACGCACCAGCACATTCTGGTAGTGCGCGCGCTGTTGCCTGACATGGGGGGCCAGGTAGCGGATGGCAAACCCCGTCCGATAACCCGCCGAGCCGTTGGGGCCGGAGCCGTGCACCAGGTTCGTGTGGTGGAGCGAAATATCCCCCGGCTTCAGGACCACGTCCACCGCCTGCGACTCGTCCACCTCGTCTTCCAGTTGGACGCCGCTCGGCAACATGTTGTTGGCTTCGAGGCCGGGGTAGGCGTGGGCCAGGGCCTGACGGTGCGTCCCCGGCACGACGCGCATGCAGCCGTTCTCGACAGTGCTCTCGGTCAGCGCCACCCAGGCCGAGACCAGGTCGGGTTGTTCAAGCTGCCAGTAATCCCCGTCCTGGTGCCAGGAGACGTAGGCGGACCCGTGGGGACGCTTGCTAAAAATGGACGTCTGGTGCACGAGAATGTCCGGCCCCAGGACGTCCTCGACGTAATCGA
>JAHEMB010000635.1 GCA_024643915.1 Rhodothermaceae bacterium
GAACACCTGGGCTTCGAACCCACCACATGCTCCATCGGCATCTTCGACGCCGAGACCCTGGACTCGGTATGGTGGCAGTTCGATGAAACCCTATCCCTCATCCCGCACGGCTACCGGGTCTCTTACTTCGACCACCCCTGGTGGAAGAAAATCGTCTCTGCCTGGCAAGACCGCGTACCGTTCATGTCCTTCGAGGGCGCCGGGGAAGAAAAAGAACGCTTCGATGCCTTCTTTTTTACGGAAACCGACGCCAAAAACCTCCCCGAAGCCAGCAAGGCCATGATGATGGAGGTCGATCGTAGCTTCGTGTCCTATGCCTCCATGAACCACGGTATGCTGGAGATCAACACCGACGCCCCTCTCCCCGACGACAAAGCTGACATCCTTCAACGCTTCGCCAGAGTGATAGATCTTACCTATACCCGCTTTGACGACCTTCAACAGGCCGAAGCCCGCGCCCGCGAAGCCGTCCGGCAAGCCTCGCTCGACCGCGTCCGCGCCGAGATCGCCTCGATGCGCACCGCCGCCGACCTCGAGCGCATTACCCCCCTCGTCTGGCGCGAGTTGACCACGCTTGGCATTCCCTTCTTCCGCTGCGGCGTCTTCATCGTCGAGGAGGAGACGGAAAGCGTCCAGGTTTTCCTGACCACGCCGGACGGCAAGGCGCTCGCTGCCCTCGCGCTCGGCTTCGGCGAGGCGCCGGTGATCGACGAGACGGTGGCGCACTGGCGTCGCGGGGCCGTCCACACCCAGCGGTGGGACGCTGCCCGGATGCAGGCGTGGACGCAGTTCTTGCAAGCGCGCGGCCTCATCACCGCCCCGGCGCGCTACTTCGACGCCCCAACGCCGCCCGAGCACCTGGCCCTCCACTTCGTGCCCTTCGCCCAGGGCATGCTCTATGTGGGTAGCGCCGCCGCCCTCGGCCCCGAGCAACTCGACGCCGTGCAGGCCCTCGCCGACGCCTTCGCCGTGGCCTACGCCCGCTACGAGGATTTCCAGCGTCTCGAAGCAGCCAAGGACGAGGTGGAGACTACGCTCGATGACCTCAAGGCCGCCCAGCAGCAGCTCGTCCACGCCGAGAAGATGGCGTCGCTCGGCGCCCTCACCGCAGGCGTCGCCCACGAGATCAAGAACCCCCTCAACTTCGTCAACAACTTCGCCGCCCTCTCCCGCGAACTCGTCGATGAACTCAGCCATGAACTAGGCGGCGAGACCGACCCCGAAGAGATCCGCGTCCTCCTGGCTGACCTCAAGACGAACGCCAAGAAGATCGAGGAGCACGGACGGCGCGCCGACGGCATCGTGCGCGCGATGCTCGAACACTCGCGTGGCAGCAGCAGCGAGCGTCGGGCCGTCGATCTCAACAAGCTGGTGGAAGAGTACCTCGCCCTGGCCTACCACGGCAAGCGCGCCCGGCAGGCCGACTTCGAGGCCCAGGTCGCGACCGAGTTGGGAGAAGAGGTGGGCGAGGTCGAGGTGGTGCCGCAGGAGATCGGGCGGGTGCTGCTCAACCTGATCGGCAACGCCTTCGATGCGGTGCAGGAGCGGGCGATGAGCATCAACGGACAATTTACGCCGGTGGTGGTCGTCGCGACCCGGCGCATGGGCGATCAGGTGGAGATCCGGGTGGAGGACAACGGGCCGGGGATCCCGGCGGAGATGCGGGAGAAGATCTTCGAGCCGTTTTTCACGACGAAGCCGACAGGAGCGGGGACGGGGTTGGGGCTCTCGCTCAGCTACGACATCGTTACCTCCGGGCACGGCGGCACGCTCGAAGTCGAAAGCGAAGACGGGCAGGGGGCGGTCTTTGTTGTGCGGCTGCCTGGCGCAAACCTTTGAGGGGTTACAGATGCACCAGCAGCCTGCGAAATCCTTCCTGTTCAAAATGCCGATCCGTCGTCAATGCATCGGCGATGCTACGGTCGCGCATCAGCACAAAGCTCACCGCGTCGCACAGCGAGTAGCTCTTATCCAGCCGCGTTTGCAGCAAGACGAGGGCGTCGCGGTGCAGTGCCTCGCCGACCCACATGGTTTCGACGGCAGACGACGCGGCCAGATCGGCTACGAAGGAAAGCGACGCAGGGCGCGGCAGGCCCCGTACCTGCGCCAGGGCCACAAACTCCGCCAGCACGTAGTTCGTCGTCAAGCGCCGTGCCGCGGCCTGATAGGCGGCCACGGCTTCCTCATGAAAAGGCTCGGCGCGATGCAGCAGACACAGCAGCCCGGAGGTGTCGAGCAGCATCAGGAGGGCGGTGTATATGCGCGGGCCAGGTCGGCGTCGATCTGCTCGTTATCCGTGCCGGTAGGCCGTCCCAGATCGACCGTACCAAAATGCTGCTCGAGCCGATTCCCGGCCGCCTCGGGCGCGGACCGGGCCAGCGCTTGTTCCAGGAGCACGATGACCTCGTTGTTGAGGCTGCGCCGGTTCTGCCGGGCCTGCCGCTTGAGGCGCTCGTGGAGCACGTCGGGCAGTTTTTTGATCGTCAAGGTCGCCATCGGGCCATGAGGAAGAATCGAACGAGCAGGGACATGAAAACTGCAACCCAAATGGAAGCATTATGGTTTCGAGCGCCCGCGACCGAGCGTGTCCAAACCCTGAACGCCCTGCGCGATGGGTTCCGGCATCTCCGAGATCGCAGGTCGGAGATGTACCTCTTTAACCGTGTGAAGGCTGATGAACGACCGCGCTCAACCGGTTTCGGGTAGTCCCTACGTTCGTGTGTGGCGATGAGCCGACGCTGAGAACGTATCATCCAGGAAAAGAGAGCCTCCTAAACCATCGAAAGGCCGGTATCATGGCTGCCCTCGGCAAACACGCCTTCTTCGCCCTGCTTGGCTGCATCCTCACAGTCAGCCTGCAGGCTCAGGATACCGGCACGCTCCCGAATCTGACGCCCTCGCCGGATACCTACCAGATCGAACGCCTCACCGCCCTGGACGGCCTGCCCTCCTCCAGCATCGTCGCCATCGAGCAAGACGAGGCGGGCTTTCTGTGGTTTGCGGGGCAGCAAGGGCTGTATCGCTATGACGGGTATACGTTTAAGGCGTATCAATCCAACCCGGACGACACCACCTC
>JAHEMB010000636.1 GCA_024643915.1 Rhodothermaceae bacterium
GACCTGTTCTTCGAGGACGCCACCGGGGACGGCGCCGCGGACCTCGTGGCCACGTCGGCGACGGGCGAGGTCATCGTCTGGCCCCACGACGACGTGGACTCCCTGCTCCCGCCCTTCGTCTTTACCATTATTTCCAGCATCGATAGGGTGATGCTGCCTAAGTTGGACTTCTCCCTTTTCGCGAAGAAGATCCCCGGAACGATGAAACACCTGTTTCCGAGCGTGCTGCTCCTGGCCCTGATGTGGGCCGGCTGCGAGACGACGCCGGACCGCGCCGACGGCGAATACGCCGATACGATGGCGGCGATGCACGAAGGCGACTCGCCCTTTGCCTCGGGCCTCGTGCAGGAGCCCATGATGCCCGTCGAGACATCTACCGAATCGTATGGCACTGCCGGTGGGCAGGCCCTCACGGGCTACCTGGCTGTCCCCACCAACCCCGATTCGGTCGTCCAGGCCATGGGCGCGCCGGGCGGGGCACTGCCGGGCCTCATTGTGATCCACGAGTGGTGGGGCCTTAACGAAAACATCGAGGCCATGACGCGCCGTCTGGCCGGCCAGGGCTACCGCGCTCTCGCCGTCGATCTCTACAACGGCGAAGTGGCGACGACGCCGGATCAGGCGCAGGGCCAGATGCAAAGCGCGATGGAAGACCAGGAGGCGATGCGGAGTAATCTCGTGGCCGCCTACAACCACCTCACGCAGCAGTACGGCGCCCCCACAGTGGGCGTCATCGGGTGGTGCTTCGGAGGGGCGCAGTCGCTCAACGCCGCCCTTGCCTTGCCCACCGAACTCGATGCTGCCGTGATCTACTACGGTCGCGTCGAGGGGGTAGGGGAGGAGCACTTGGCTCCTTTGCAAATGCCCATTCTCGGCTTCTTCGGCGGGCAGGACCAGGGCATCCCCGTGGAGGGCGTGCGCAGCTTCGAAGAGACCCTCACGACGCTCGGCAAGGACGTGGGGATACACGTCTATGAGGACGCCGGCCACGCCTTTGCCAACCCCTCCGGCCAGAATTTCGTCGAGGACGCCGCCTTCGACGCCTGGGATAAGACGCTCGCTTTCTTTAAGGAACACCTCTACTAAGTGCGGAATGGTCTTGTAGTCAGCACCCACGCCGCACGCCGCACTTCCTTCGGGAATCTTCGATCTCGTACTCGAATGGTTTTTCCTCCGTTGAAGAATGACCTCTTGTTGCGGGCGGCGCGGCGGGAGCCGACCGAGCGCACGCCCGTCTGGATCATGCGGCAGGCGGGGCGCTACCTGCCAGAGTACCGCGCCCTCCGCGCCGAGGATGAATTCTTCACCGTCGTCCGCACCCCCGAATTAGCCGCCGAGGTGACGCTTCAACCCCTCGCACGCTTCCCCCTCGACGCCGCCATCATCTTCTCCGACATCCTCGTGGTGCCGCAGGCGATGGGCTTGGAGGTGCAGATGGTGAAGGGCAAAGGCCCGCACTTCCCCCGACCCCTCGGCGCCCCAGAGGACCTGGCCCGCCTTCGCACGCCGGACATAGCGAGCGACCTCGGCTACGTTTTCGAAGCCCTCACCCTTACGCGCCAACAACTCGACGGCCGGGCGCCGCTCATCGGATTCTGCGGAGCGCCGTGGACCCTCATGGCCTACATGATTGAGGGCGGCGGCAGCAAAACTTTTTCCCGCTCGAAAACGTGGCTCTTTCGCTACCCAGAGGCCTCTCACACCCTGCTGGGTCGCATCACCGACGTGTTGATCGAGTATCTGGTGGCACAGGTGGAGGCGGGGGCGCAGGCGCTGCAAGTGTTCGACTCGTGGGCCGGCTTGCTCTCGCCCGAGGCGTTCGAGGTGTTCGCGCTACCCTACCTGCGGCGGATCGCAGCGGAGGTCGGGGCACACAAGCCAGACGTGCCTAAAATCGTCTTTGCGCGGGGCGCCCACTACGCCCTCGAAGCCCTCGCCGAGAGCGGCTATGAGGTGATCGGGCTGGATTGGACGATGGACCCGAAGGAGGCCCGCCGCCGCACCGGGGGCCGCGTGACGTTGCAGGGCAACCTTGACCCCGCCACCCTCTACGCCCCGCCCGAAGTCATCCGCGAAGAGGTGAAAAAAATGCTGGCGGCGTTCGGGCCGCAGGGCCATATCGCCAACCTCGGCCACGGCATACACCCGGACCACGACCCCGAGCATGCCCGCGCGTTCATCGAGGCCGTGCAGGAGATTTCGGGGGGTGATGCGTGAAGGGTGAAACGTGAGGTTGCATTATTGGAACGTTCAGGCAGGCACCGTCAAGCATCACGTTTCACGTTTATTTTTGCCGAATCCACGGGCCGCACTTCGATGCCGGCGTCTGTCAGGAATTGCTTAGCCTCGGCGACGGTGAAGGTGCGAAAGTGGAAGATGGAGGCGGCCAGGACGGCGTCGGCGTGCCCTTCGAGGAGGGCGTCGCGGAGGTGCGCGAGGGTGCCGGCGCCGCCAGAGGCAATGACGGGGATGGAGAGGCGGCTCGTGATGGTGCGCAGCAAGGCGAGATCGTAGCCATCTTTCGTGCCGTCGCGGTCCATCGACGTCAGCAGGATCTCGCCCGCGCCACGCCGCGCTGCTTCCTCGGCCCATTCTACTGCATCCAGGCCGGTGGGCTTGCGGCCGCCGTGCGTGAAAACCTCCCACCGAGGCGGCGCGTCCGATACGCGCTTGGCGTCGATGGCGACGACGATGCACTGCGAGCCGAACGCCTCGGCGCCGCGCGTAATGAGGTCGCGATCGCGTAGGGCGGCGGAGTTGAGAGAGATCTTGTCGGCTCCCGCCTGGAGCATCGCCCGCATGTCTTCGAGAGTGCGCAGGCCGCCGCCCACGGTGAGGGGGATGAAGACCTGATCGGCGGTGCGGCGCACCACCTCGTGCATGATGCCCCGCTCCTCGTGCGTAGCGGTGATGTCGAGGAAGACGAGTTCGTCGGCACCCGCCGCGTCGTAGAAACGCGCCTGCTCCACCGGGTCGCCGGCATCGACGATGTTGACGAAATTGACGCCCTTGACGACGCGCCCACAATCGACGTCGAGGCAGGGGATGATGCGCTTGGCGAGCATGG
>JAHEMB010000042.1 GCA_024643915.1 Rhodothermaceae bacterium
GGGACGGATTACGTCTTCGACAATTACGGCAGCGGGAATTACAGCGCCAGCGTCACGCATGACCCGGGTGGCAGTGAGATTTCCGTCAACATTTTGCTGACCAGCGTCAATAACGGGAGTCCTGTGCCGACGGGGGGTATTGACGTGGTGCGGATCTACTTCACCGTCCTTAATCCGGCTGCAAGCGCCGGCCTTACCTACAGCGACCCCTTATCGCAGATTTTCCAGGAGGACAACACCACCCCCGTAGATGACAATTACAACAATTCGGACCCTGTGCTACCGGTAGAACTGGTCTCGTTCGAGGCGAAGCTGGAGGCGGACGACGTGGTGTTGCAGTGGGCCACAGCGGGCGAAACGAACAACGCCGGTTTCGAAGTGCAGCAGCGGCTGCTGGCGTCGGGGGTGGCCGGACGCCCGGTTGATGACGGGGCGGCCTGGGAGCCGATCCACTTCGTCGAGGGGGCCGGCACGACCACCGAGCCCCAGCATTACCGGAACCGTGTAGAGGCTCTGCAGCCGGGCCGTTATGCTTTCCGCCTTAAGCAGATCGACTTCGATGGGGCCTTCGTTCACGGCCCGGAGGTAGAAGTGGCGCTGGAGGTGCCGCGTGCGCTCGCCCTCAGGCCCAACTACCCCAACCCCTTCAACCCCCGCACCACCATCGTCTTTACGGTGCCGGATGTGGGGCGGGCCGTGCTGACCGTGTATGACATGCTGGGCCGGGAGGTCGCCGTGCTCTTCGACGGGCCGGCACAGGCAGGCAAACAGCACGAGGTGAACTTCGAGGCCGGTTCCCTGGCCACGGGCCTCTACGTGTACACGCTCGAACACGGTGGGCGGCGTCTCACGCGTAGTCTCATGCTGATGAAGTGATCGAACAGGCGAAACCCAGGCGTCGAACTGCTTATCACGTTCCTAGATATATGTCAGAGCAGCTAACGAAGTCGGCTTTTGCCCGGCACGAGAAGTCTACCTTCACCCTCGCATCGAACGGGGAGCCCCAATCGCTCGTGTTGATGGAGGTCGCCGACCTTTCCTCCGACCCCGAGAATGACGAGAGCTTCTCGCTCCTTTTCCACGCTACCGGCCCGGGCCTGCTCGGCCAGGGCCTCTATCAGCTGAATCACCAGGAGATGGGATCGCAGGCGCTCTTCCTCGTGCCTGTAGACGCTGACGAAAGCGGCGCTTATTACGAGGCGGTCTTCAACCGAAAGGTCAAAAACAGCCTGCGTTGAGCGACTGATTTTCTCAGGGCCGCTGGTTGAATTAGTTTCGGCAAACCCCTATTATCGAAGGGTGAAAGCACCGGCGGTCATCGCCTTTCGCCCACGCTGTTTGGCAGGCCGCGTAGAAGCCGAGCGAGCCTGGCCGCGTGCTAATGATCAACGGCGAAGGCCGACACGGTAACGGACCGCCTCGTAGCGGTGCTCGTTCCGATTTTTCGAACGCGGTCGTACGAGCGGCTGTGCATCATCCAACCACGGAGGCCGAATTATGTCAGAGCCTTTCCTCGCAGAGGTCCGCATCGTGGGCTTCAATTTTGCTCCACGCGGGTGGGCCTTTTGCGATGGGCAGATTTTGCCTATAAGCCAGAACCAGTCGCTGTACTCCCTGCTTGGCACCACCTACGGCGGCGATGGGCGCACGTCCTTTGCTCTTCCGGACCTGCGGGGCCGCACGCCTATCCACGTGGGCTCTTCTAACGGCAGCATCCATTTGCTCGGTCAGAAGGGAGGGGAGGAAACGCACACGCTCAATGCGGCGGAGATGCCCCAGCACTCGCACATCCTCAACGGCACCAATGTCAGCGCCACCTTACCGGGACCGACGGATAACCTGATGGCCCAGACGCCGCAGGCCGTCGGCCCCATCTATAGCGACGCCGCCGCCACCCTGAACGTGACCCTCGCGAGCGCCGCTGTCACCAATACCGGCGGGGGGCAGGCGCACAACAACATGCAGCCCGTTCTCGTGCTCAACTTCTGCATCGCCTTGCAGGGGCTATTCCCGTCCCGAAATTAAAGGAGGATCGATATGTCAGAACCATTTGTCGGAGAGATCCGCATGTTTGCGGGCAACTTCGCCCCACGGGGATGGGCCTTCTGCGACGGCCAACTGCTTGCGGTTTCCCAAAACGACGCGCTCTTCAGCCTGTTCGGCACCATCTACGGCGGCGACGGGCGGACCACCTTTGGCCTGCCCGACCTGCGCGGGCGCCTCCCCATCCACGCCGGTACCGGGCCGGGCCTTTCGCCTCGGCGCCTCGGCGCAAAGTTCGGAACAGAGGAGGAAACAATCACGATCAATCAGTTGCCTTCACACCGACATGGATGGCAGGCAACGTCTGCGAACGCCCAGAACACGTCGCCTGCTCAAAATGCCTTGGCCACGCCCAGTTTTTTCATCTACGCGGCTGCGCAAAACCTGGGCACGCTCTCCTCGAACACCATCACGGCCACGGGCGGCTCTCAGTCACACTCCAACCTGATGCCGTTCCTCTGCGTCAATTTCATCGTCGCCCTTTTCGGCATTTACCCGAGTCGACAATAAGGAGGCTGCTATGTCAGAACCATTTCTTGCAGAAATTCGCATTTTTGCGGGCAACTTCGCCCCACGTGGCTGGGCCTTCTGCAACGGGCAGTTACTGCCCATCGCCCAGAATACGGCGCTTTTTTCCCTGATCGGGACGACCTATGGCGGTGACGGCCGTACCACGACGGCGCTGCCGAATTTGAAGGGCCGCGCGCCCATGCATCCGGGACGGGGGCCGGGGCTCACCGCGCGCCGCTTGGGGGAGCGCGGCGGAACCGAAACGGTGACCCTGACGGAGGCGCAGATGCCCGCGCACCCGCACATGGCTGAGGCGAGCAACGACAGCCCTGAATCCAACGACCCCGGGGGGCGCGTGGAAGCGCGTGGGCCCACGCGGACGAGTGTGCTATACGCACCGGGCGACTCGGCGACGGCCGCCATGCGGAACGGATCCCTCCAAAATGCCGGGGGCAGCCTGGCGCACAATAACGTGCAACCCTTCCTCGTGATGAATTTCATCATCGCGCTGGTAGGGCTGTATCCCAGCCGCGGCTAGCGGCTTCCCTATGAAGCGTGTTTTCGGGCGGCCTGCTATGAAGGCGGGCCGCCCACGTTTTTTGTCACAGCAAGAGTGCCTTGATGGATCCGACGTACCGGAAGAGCGAAGTGCCGGAAGGACGCTCCGGACCCTGGGCGGTTGAGCAGTTCCAAGTGGGTCCTGTGCCGTCCGCCCGTCCCGATGAGCGCCCGGCCTGCTTCAGAACGCCGCCGGGCACGTACACCCGGTTGAAGCGGGGTAACGAAGTGTTTATGACGGACGTGTACGACGAGTGGTGGACGCAACGGGCGGCCCTCGACGAAGCAAGGCAACGCGGGGGCAGGGTCCTGATCACCGGCCTGGGGTTGGGCCTGGTGGCGGCGTGCCTGCTGGAGCCGCCGGAGTCGCCGGTCGAGCATGTTACCATCATCGAAGCTTCGGGAGACGTCATCCGGCTCGTGGCGCCCCACCTCAACGATCGTTTCGGAAACCAAATCGCCATCGAACACGCTGATGCTTATACCTGGGCGCCCCCGGCGGGCGCGCATTTCAGCGTCGGGTGGCACGACATTTGGCCCAACCCATACCCCCCCGAAGTGACGGAAGAAATGGCCCGCTTGGAGATGCGCTATGCTCCCTATTGCGACTGGCAAGGATCGTGGCCGAGGGCCGTTCATCGAGCCGCTGGTATGACGAACGCCTGAGCGCAGCCGCCCTCTCCTTGTTCCTTCGCGCCAGCTGTTGCTAAGAAATGTCTCTTGCGTTCCGCCCTATCCGTCCTGAAGACAAGGCCTTCTTGTGTGAACTCTACGCCAGCACGCGGCGCGAGGAACTGGCCCAGGTGGACTGGGAGCCGGCGCAGGTGGAGGCGTTCCTCAAGATGCAGTTCGAGGCGCAGCACACTTACTACGAAGAGCACTACGCCGAGGCCGACTTCCTCATCATCGAAGAGGAAGGTGATGCGGTGGGGCGGCTCTATGTGGCGCGGTGGGACGACGAGATCCGCATCGTCGATATTGCCCTCTTGCCCCCTCACCGTAACCGTGGGCTGGGCAGCCGCCTGCTGAAGGATCTTTTGGAGGAAGGCGCCGCGGCGGGCCTGCCCGTCCGCATCCACGTCGAGAAATTCAACCCGGCCTTGCGGCTCTACCGGCGGCTCGGCTTCACCGAGGTGAAGGACCGGGGGGTGTACCTGCTGATGGAATGGACGCCCGCCGCAGTCTCGGCGTCGGGCCTCAATACAGCAAAAGCCGGCGACGAACCCTCAGTTGGTTGACCGCCTGTTGCAGCGCGTGATTACGGTGCAACAGCGTCTCGTACTGATCCAGCGTGAGGTACTTGGCCTCGAGGGAGAAGTTGAGCCAGAGCCCGAGGTAGGCGCAGGCACTCTGCGCTCCGTCGAGGTGCAGCTCATAGGTGGGCCGGTGTTCGAGGTGCTCCCAGGCCTTCTCCACTTCCACCGAGATGGCGTCGGCGGCGTGGCGGAGCTCGCGGATCAGCCGGGCCTGGGCCGGTGGAGGGAAGCGCCGCGTCATCCAGAAAACGTCGTCGGCGAGGTCGCAGGCTCGGCGGTAGGCCTTGAGATTGTGCAGGGTGTGGTCGGTGGAGGGTGCATACATGACGGAGTCCGGGGTGGGTGGGAAGGTTGCCCATTACGTGCGTGCGTAAGCCCCGTACCCTAATAGACAAAATATTGAACTAATAAATGTCTTCTCCGACAAAAAAAGTTTTGGCGGGTTGTGGATTGAACCAGCGTGGCCCATCATTCGTTGAGAGGAGGATCTGAAACAGAAAACGAGAAAGTGATGGAGCAGCAGCGTTTCCGTGTCGGTATCCTGGGCGCCACAGGTGCCGTCGGGCAAAAGTTCGTTGAGGTGTTGGAAGGCCATCCGTGGTTCGAAATCACGGCGCTCGCCGCCTCCGAGCGGTCCGCCGGGCGCCCCTACGCCGAGGCTGCCAACTGGATCGGGTCCAGCGAAATCCCCCCCCACGTTGCGGCAATGGAGGTGCAGGAAGCCGAGCCGGGCTTCAACGCCGACCTGGTCTTCTCCGGCCTCGATTCCTCCGTGGCGGGCGAGATAGAGGCTGCTTTCGCCCGAGCCGGATACCCCGTCATCTCGAACGCGCGCAACTACCGGATGCAAGACGACGTGCCGCTTCTCATCCCCGAGATCAACCCCGACCACACCCGCCTTATAGAGCGGCAGCAGTGGGATGAGGGGAACGGCGAAGCCCGCGGTGGCTTCATCGTCACTAACCCGAACTGCTCCACCGTCGGCCTGGTGTGCGCCTTGCGCCCGCTCGTCGATGCCTTCGGCGTGGCGCAGGTACAGGTGACGACGATGCAGGCGCTCTCTGGCGCGGGCTACCCCGGCGTCTCCTCCCTCGATGCCCTCGGCAACGTTGTCCCATACATCGGCGGTGAAGAGGAGAAGATGGCCGCCGAGCCGCGTAAGCTCCTTGGCACCCTCCGCGATGGGGTTGTGGAGCCGGCTGCGCTAGCCATCAGCGCCCAGTGCAATCGCGTGCCGGTGCTGGACGGCCACATGGAATGTATTTCGGTGAAGTTCGCCTCCCCGGCCGCCGTCGAGGACGTGCGCCGGGCCTTCCTCGATTACCGCAGCCCCATCGACGCCTACGACCTGCCGAGCGCCCCGCCCCGCCTCCTGCACGTGTTCGACGACCCGCGCTTCCCCCAGCCGCGCCGCCATGCCAGCCTGGGGCGCGGTCTCACGGTGTCCATCGGCCGCATCCGCCCCTGCGAAGTGCTTGACGTCAAGTTCGTCGCGCTCGTTCACAACACCGTGCGCGGCGCCGCCGGCGGCGCCGTCCTCAACGCCGAGCTGCTGGTGCACCAGGGATACCTGAAAAAGCGGCAGCGGGCGGCGGTTAGTGCTTGATGCAACCTCCGTCCCTTCTTAAGTTTTGAACCTGTGCAGCGCGTCGCAACGTTGAAGGCTCCGTGCTGTCCTATGCCGGGATGGCGGAATAGGTAGACGCAACGGACTTAAAATCCGTTGGGGTGTACGCCCCGTGCGGGTTCGAGTCCCGCTCCCGGCACTTTGCTAGGCCCCGTCCTCCCTGGAATAGTATTCTCAAGGAAAATGGTCGTCGTCGTCATGGGCGTCTCCGGTTCCGGCAAGACGACCGTCGGACGTCTGCTTGCCGCCCGGCTCGGGTGGCCCTTCTACGATGCCGACGATTATCACCCGTCTGCGAACGTGGAGAAGATGTCAGCGGGAGTGGCCCTTACCGACGAGGACCGGCAACCCTGGCTGGAGACGTTGAGGGCGTTGATCGAAGAGGTTTTAGCACACGATGCGTCGGCGGTCGTTGCCTGCTCGGCGTTGAAAGCCTCATATCGTGCTCTCCTGCAAGGTCTGGAGGAGGGCGTTCGTTTTGTCTACCTCAAAGGTAGTTACGAGGCCATCGAACGCAGGATGGCCCGCCGGGCGAATCACTTCATGAGAGCCGGGATGCTGGCCGGTCAGTTCGCCGCGCTCGAAGAGCCGGAGGACGCCATCGTGGTGGACGTGTCACTCGCGCCGGCGCAAATTGTCGACCGGATCCTGGAAGAGTTGGCGTTGTAGTCGAAGAGCCGCGCTTTTTGTGTTACGTCGTGCCCTAAACGGCACACACGTGGGGGATGCGGCGTATTCAGTAGTGAGATGCAATCATAAAGTCAACCCCAACATAGCACCCGACATGACTGATCATACCGAACCGTCCGGCGCAGATAGGCAGCAAGGCAGCCTTTCCTGCCACGAATGCGGACAGCAGCTGATCGCTTTTGAACCACGGCAGGAGGGGCCGGGCTTCATCGTCCACATACGCGGTGACCTGACGCTCGAACTCCTCGATCCGGATACCGGCCTGGGTGTCATCGATTGCCCCGCCTGCGGCCACGCTAACCCCGCCGACTTCGCCCGCCTTGGCTGGTGGTTCACCCACCCGGCCTGATCCTCGGAGAGCGCAGAGCGATCTTTCCTTTTCGCGCTCCCTTTCCCGCTCGCCCGAGTGATTTTCGCAAGGAAAGCAACGTTGTGCCAGCCGAGCACGGTTAGCTTGCCAGTTTCGCGTCCACTGAAATGTCGGCTCCGGTGAGGACCTTGGAGACGGGGCAGTTTTGCTTGGCGGACTGTGCGAATTGCTTGAACGTGTCGGCGTCGAGGCCGGGCACGCGGCCCTCCGTTTCCAAGTGGATGCGCGTGATGCCGAAGCCGCCGTCCACCTTCTCCAGATACACTTTGGCGGTGGTGCGGACGCTCTCCGGCGTGTGGCCGGCCTTCGCCAACTCGTTCGAGAGCGCCATCGAGAAGCACCCGGCGTGCGCGGCGGCAATCAGTTCTTCAGGGTTGGTCCCGGTGCCTTCTTCGAACCGTGATTTGAACGAGTAGGCCCCCTGAAAGGCGCCGCCCCCGAAGGCCATGCGCCCGCTGCCTTCCGGCAGATTTCCTTTCCACTCGGCCTCTGCTTTGCGTACTGGCATTGTGTTCTCTACCTGGGATGGATGGTTGAATGGTCTACTCAGAAACTAAGAAAGAGTCGGATGTTGTGCCGCGCCGTTACTGACCTTTCACGCGCCTAAAGTATGTCTTCCAGGCAGCGAATGCACTGCGTGCTCTAACAAGCGCATCTTGATGGGTTCTGCGCGCCCTCCGTCTCTCTGCCGGCGTTGCGGTCACTTGCCGTAGCACCGCCACGTCGCGCTCCCGCGCCTGGGCAGGAAACCGACTGGACGCGCATTCAGCCATCACTATCCACTTGTCAAAGCACTGAGTTCGCATCGGAATCTAGTGCGGTGCAGGCCGCGGGTCGCTGAAGAACTGCCGAAGCGCCTCGGCGGCCTCCGTCTCGGAGAGATTTTCGAGAGGCTGGTAGCCCATTGGCAGGAAGGCGATGGTGCGGCGGCGGCCCCCTCCGATGTTGTGCTCGCGGATACGTAGGCCCACACAGCGCCCGCCGTGAGCTATGATGCCATTGGCTTCATTCGGGCGGTTGGGGAAAGGAAAACCGGGCGGGAGGCCGCGTGAAACAGCCGTTATTGCAAAAGAACATCCTGAAAAATCATTGAGCAAATAGAACCGATCAACGCTGAAGTCCACCCCGAAGTCGAGGTAGAGGCGGCTGTACTGCGGGTAAAGGGGCCGCCAGTCGAGGGCAAGCCGAGCGCAGCCGCCGGTCAGCTTGCTTACCGCTTCGAGGAGTACGGGAAAGCGGTGCTCTAGGTCATCCAGCAGGGTGGCGTAAGCCATCGACGTAGCCTGGACGTCTGCCTCGCCCTCCAGGCGCATGGCCGCCTCGAACGCAGCGGTGCGGAGCCAGTCCTGCACGTCGGCGTGGCTGGTAATGGCCTCGCTCACGGCCCGGAGCGGCCCGGCCATCAGGGGACGCAACCGTGCAATCCATGCCGCTATATCTCGCGGTGTCGTCGCCATCGTCAGGATTTGGTCCCTGCGTCGGCGAGCAATTCGTCGAGGACGGGTTGCATCTGCTCGACCGGGTAGATGCCGACGACGCGATGCACGACGTTGCCCTTGGCGTCAATGACGAGCGTGGTAGGCAGGCCGTAGACGTTGCCCACCGCCTCGGCGAGGGCGCCTCTTGCATCGTGGGCAAGGGGGTAGGTGATGTCGAACTCGTCGGCGAAAGCCTGCACGCCTTCGATGCCCGTTTCGTCAAGCGAAACGCCCAGGACGGTGAGGCCCTGGCTCTGAAACTGCGCATGGAGCGCCGACAGGTCGGGGATCTCTTCACGGCAGGGCGCGCACCAGGTGGCCCAGAAGTTGAGCAGGACCACGCGCCCCTGATAATCCACGAGGCGGAGCGAATCGCCATCAAGGGTGGGTAGGGCTATATTGGCGGCCGCGCCGAGCGATTCGGAGAGGGGATGGACCGACCCGCTGTCGGCGGCGAGGGCCTGGGGTTCGGCTGGCGTATGCGGCGGCTCGGCGCCGCAGCCGACCAGGACGAAAAGAAGGCACAGGAGAAACGCGGCGATTCGCATAATCATTGAGCCTGGGTCACGGCTTCGCGGATCGCCTCTGCCTTCACCCGGTGGTGTGACGCCTGAAAAATCGGGCGGCCCCGGTACAGCACGATGGCCTGAGGCGACTCGTGCTTGATCGCGAAATGGCTGGCAATTTCGTTCGAGAGGACGCGCGCATGCTGCACCACCACTTCGTAGACGGGCGGGTCGTCCGGGTCGGTCAGGTCCAGCACTTCGCGGCGTGCCCAGGCGCTCGTTCCGCAGGCGGTACTGTGCTTGAAGAGGACGATGGGTCGCACGTGCGATTGCGCCACGGCGGCGTGCAGAGACTGCTGCGTTTCCAGCGGCTGCAGGGCGGTTTCAACCGGCATTATTCGTCGAGGCTGGTGGAAGAAGACAGCAGGGTTAGGATGCTTCGAGTGCGACGATTGGTTCTGCGGCGCGGGCTGGTTACAAGTATATTACCGGGGAGAGATTTGATCCGTTGGCCGACAACAAAACCTGCCCTTCCTCGGTAGTACGTCGCACCCGGACAGTCAGACGTATCGATCGATGGCTGTTGTCCTCGCAAGATTTCATCCACTCATCCGTAGCCCCCCTCGCCGATGCAAACCGAGACGACGCTCACTGGCGCCGAAGCCGTCCACTGGAATCTCACCGACCTTTATCTGAACCAGGAAAGCCTCGAAGAAGATCTCGCACAGGCCGACCACGAGGCCCAGGCATTTGCCGACAGGTATCGCGGCAGCATAGGTGAACTGGATGCGCCAGCTTTCGCCGATGCGCTTCGCCTTTTTGAGGACGTGCAAGACCGCCTGGGTAGGGCCTACACCTACGCGTATCTCGATTGGACGACGAATACCGAGGACCCGGCGCGCGGCGCCCTCCTGCAAAAAGTGCGGGAGGCCTACACGCAGTCGGCCCAGCGGCTCATCTTTTTCGACCTCGAATGGGCGGCGGTGGACGATGCCCGCGCCGAGTTCATGTTGAACGAGGAGGCGCTCCAGCCTTTCCGGCACTACCTTGAAATCCAGCGCCTGACGAAGGAGCATCTGTTAACGGAGCCGGAGGAGAAGATCCTCGCCGAGAAGAGCGTCACGGGCCGCTCCGCCTGGAACCGATTCTTCGATGAGACGCTCGGTGCTGCCCGCTTCGACCTCGACGGCGAGCAGGTGACCGAGCAAGAGGTGCTGTCGAAGTTGCACGAGCCGGACCGCGACCTGCGTCGCCGCGCCGCGCTCTCTTTGACCGACGGTCTGCGTCGCCACCGGCGCGAGTTGACCTATGTCTTCAACACGCTCCTGGCCGACAAGGCGCAGAACGACCGCCTGCGGAAATACCCGCACTGGCTTGCCAGCCGCAACCTCTCCAACGAAGTCGAGGACGACGTGGTGAACGCCCTCGTCCAGTCCGTCACGTCCCGCTTCGACCTGCCGGCGCGCTTCTACCGCCTCAAGCGTCGCCTCCTCGGCCTCGACGAGATGTTCGATTACGACCGCTACGCCCCGGTCGGTGAGGCGGACACGCGCTACGCCTGGGATGCTGCCCGTGACCTGGTGCTGGAGTCCTACACGGATTTCCACCCGCAGCTAGGTAGCATCGCGGGGTTTTTCTTCGAGCGGGATTGGATCGACGCGGCGGTGGTGCCAGGCAAGCGCGGCGGGGCGTTCAGCCATGGCGCCGTGCCCAGCGCCCACCCGTACATCCTGATGAACTTCACCGGCAAGATCCGCGACGTGCAGACCCTCGCGCACGAACTCGGCCACGGCGTGCACCAGTTCCTCTCGCGCAAGCAGGGCGTTCTCCATGCCGACACCCCCCTCACAACGGCAGAGACAGCCTCTGTTTTCGGCGAGATGCTCGTTTTCCAGCGCCTCATGCGCGAGGAACAGGACTCCGGCAACCGCCTGGCTATGCTCGTCGGCAAGATCGACGATACCATCGCTACGGTCTTCCGGCAGGTCGCCATGAACCGGTTTGAAGAAATGATCCACACGGCCCGCCGCGAAGGGGGCGAGCTAACAAGCGAGCAGTTCAGCGCGCACTGGATCGAGACGCAGGAGGCCATGTTCCAGGGCAGCGTCACCCTCGGGGAGCATTACCAGTTGTGGTGGAGCTACATTCCCCATTTTCTCCACACGCCCGGTTACGTGTACGCCTACGCGTTCGGCGAACTGCTGGTGCTGGCCCTCTATGCGCGCTACCAGCAGGCCGGCCCCGGCTTCGCTGACGACTACCTCGGCCTGCTCGAAGCCGGCGGCTCCGACTGGCCGCACGTCCTCGTTGGTCGCCTGGGCATCGACCTGACCGACCTCGACTTCTGGCACCAGGGCCTCCTCGCCATCGAAGCCATGATCACCGAAGCCGAAAAGCTGGCCGGGGTAGCCTCGAACGGACGGGAGGACTGAAGGCACGGAGGAGAATTGAGGAGCCGACGAAACGACGAGCGGAAGAAAGGATGAGTCGTAGAGCCGGAGAGTTGGTGATAGGCTGTCGAGCGAGGATGCCAAGGAGGGATGGCTTATCGTCCACTCAGAAACGAGGAAAGAAATGGATCGGCTGGCGGCGTTGTTGGGGTTTTACGAGGAAGATCCGGAGGATGCGTTTACTCGCTTCGCCCTCGCGCAGGAGTACGCCCAACGGGGGGACGCGGCAGAGGCCCTGCGCTTTTACCAAGGGCTCGTCGAGGAGCAGCCTGAATACGTGGGCACTTACTATCACCTTGGCAAGCTCTACGAGACCCTTGGGCGGAAGCCGGAGGCCATCGACACCTATCAGCAGGGCGTCCGTATGGCAAGGGAGCAACGCGACCTCAAAAACCTGTCGGAGCTGCAAGACGCCCTCCTGCACGCGCAGGGCATCGGCTTCGAGGACGACGCTCAGTGATGCCGACAACGGCGCCGGACTTCCTTTCCACCCGATCTGCCTGGCAGCGGTACCACCACGCCACCCGGACGGCCAGCTACGGCTTCCTGATGGCTCTGCCGCTTCTGGTATTCTACGAAGCCCTCATCCTCCTCGTCAACCGAGGGCAGGTGATGCAGGTGCGGGTGGGGGCCGACGTGTGGATGAAGGCCCTACTGAACAGCCTGGGCGGTGCCGGGCTGCACGTGCTCGCCGTCGTGGTGCTCCTCGTTGGCATCGGCGTTTTCATCTATGACCGGCGGAAAAGCGTGCCGCTCCGCCCCCGGTACTTCGGATGGATGGTGGCGGAGAGCGCGGGCTACGC
>JAHEMB010000637.1 GCA_024643915.1 Rhodothermaceae bacterium
GGGTCCACGCCGAGACGTCGTAGAAGAGCGAATCGGTGAAGGTCGTCGTCGTCTCCATCACCGACTTGATGAGACGCGCCTGCTGCTGATCGAGCGGGACGACGAACGCTTCGCCCGCCTCGAAGCGGCGCCCGCCCGCGTCCAGATCGCGCCCCAGTTCGTACAGGCGGATGCGGTGGCGCGTGAGGAGCGCGGCGAGGACCTGGGCGCGCGTCCGGTCCTCCGCCGCGCTGAAGACGTAGGCTTTCACCGGCTGCGCGCGGACGAAGGCGGGTACCTCATCGTAGAAGTCGCGCATGTGGCGCAGGAGCTGCTCGCGTTTGTCCACGACGGCTTTGAGGGTGGAGAGCGAGGTGGTGAACTGATTACGGACGGAGAACGCGTAAGTGAGCGTCCCCCGCGAGGTCTCCGTCTCCAACGCCCGCGACGATGCCTGCTCGAAGAGGATACCGACGGCGCCGTTCACGTCCGGGAAGGTCGATCCTTTGCCGTAGTAGAAATCGTCGAACGACTCGCGCGTGTAGTAGAGCGCGCCGATGCGGTCGAGCGCCTCCGCGTGGTACGCGGCGATCTCGCCCGTCAGATCCTGGTTGCCCTGTGGCGTGTTGGGGTTGGTGCGGCTGGGAATGCCGGGCTGGAAGAAGTACGTCGCCTCCCCCCCCATCTCGTGGAAATCCGTCAGCACCTGCGGGCGCCAGTGGTGGAAAATCTCCAGGCGACCCTGGCTCTCGGGGTGGACGGCGGGCAGCCAGTCGCGGTTGAGGTCGAACCAGTAATGGTTGGTCCGCCCGCCCGGCCACGGCTCGTCGTGCTCCCGGTCCTGCGGATCGGCGACGGGCACGGCCCCTCGGTTCTGGTTGACCCAGGAGGTAAAGCGGTGCCGTCCGTCGGGGTTAAACATCGGGTCGAGGATAACGACGGTGTTTTCGAGTACCTCCTCCACGGCCTGTCCCTGTCCGGCGGCGAGGTGGTAGAGCAGCAACACGCCCGCCTCGGTGCCGCTGGCCTCGTTGCCGTGGATGCTGTAGCCCATCAGCACCACCGCCGGCATCCCGGCCAGGTCGGCGTCGCGCACGCTCGATGGATCTTCGGAAAGCTGCACGTTGGCCCGCCGGATGTCTTCCAAGCGCGCCAGGTTCTCGGGCGAGGAGACGAAGGCGTGGATAAGCGGGCGCCCCTCGTGCGTGAGGCCGTGGCGTTGCAGCACAACCCGGTTGCTCGCCTCCGCCACGGCTCGGAAATACTCGGCCACCTGTGCCGGCTCGGTATGGCGCGTGCCGATCTGGTGGCCGAGAACGGCCTCGGGGCGGGGGACATCGTCCGCATAACCGCTCACGCCGGGGAGGGGCACGGGGAGAGGCAGCGGCACCTCTTGCGCGGCGAGGGTGAAGGGCAGGATGAAGAGGAGCGCGAGGGAGAGAAGGAGTCTGATACGACGAACGCCTCGATGCATCTGGAAAAGCCGGATTCGGTGAGCGGAAACGCAAGAGGAAGAATGCAGGAGATGCTTTGTTTGATCCTTCGGAAGAGACCCGCCGGGTTTCCAAAACCCGGCGGGTCTGAATCCAACGCTAACCTAAGATACCACCAGCGCCACCTGCACGTCCATCACGTTGGTATGCGTAGGGCCGGGCCGGAGGAGCTGGCCCAGCCGGTCGAAGAAGGGATAGCTGTCATTGGCGGCGAGGTGCTGCTGCGGGTCGAGGCCGAGTTGGCGGGCGCGGGCGGCGGTGCGGGGCGTGGCCCAGGCGCCGGCGGCGTCGGTAGGGCCGTCGATGCCGTCGGTGCCGCCGCTGAGGAAAACAATTTCGCACGCTTCGCGCTCCACGCCGTCAAGGGCAAGGGCGGCGGCGAGGGCCATCTCCATGTTGCGCCCGCCCTTGCCGTCGCCGCGCAGGGTAACGGTCGTCTCGCCGCCCCAGAGCAAGCAGCGGGGCGCATCACCCGCCGCTTCGAGGGCCTGCCGCACCAGTTGCGGGCCTACCTCGCGCGCCTCGCCCGTCACGTCGTCGGCGATGAGGGTGGCGTGGTAGCCGCGCGCCTCGGCCTCTCGCCGCGCCGCTTCGAGGGCCAGCCGATTCGTGCCGATGAGGCGGGTCGTGGTCTTCGCGAAAACCGGATCGTCTGCTTTCGGCGTCTCGTCGGCGGCCTCCGTCAGGTGACGGCGCACGCTCTCCGGCACGCCTTCCCACAGGTCGAAAGCGCGCAACACCGCCTGCGCGTCGTCGAAGGTGGAGGGGTCGGGCACGGTGGGACCGCTGGCGATGACGCTGAGGTCGTCGCCAACGACATCCGAGACGACGAGAGCAAGCACCTCGGCCGGGTGCGCCGCCCGCGCCAGCCGCCCGCCGCCGAAGCGCGAGAGGTGCTTGCGGACGGTGTTCATGGCGTGGATGTCCGCCCCGGCGCCGAGGAGCTTTTCGTAGGTGCGCTGGGCATCTTCGAGCGGCACGAAGAAGTCGTTGCAGAGGGACGTGCCACCCCCGGAGATGAGCACGAGCAGCAGGTCCTCTTCCATGCAGCTCCCGGCTAGCGCCAGCAGGCGGCGCGCTGCGCGCTGGCTGCCTTCGTCCGGCAACGGATGGCCCGCTCCGAGGATCTCGACCCGTTGCGGCTTCGGCAAAGACGGCGGCAGGGTGGCAGGCGCGCCGTGCGGCACGACCGCCGCGCCCTCGTCCAGCCGATCCTCGAGCATCGCCTCCACCACCCCCGCCATCGCCATCGACGCCTTGCCCAGCCCGGCAACGACAACACGGCGGTAAGCGTCCAGCGGGCGGCGTGCCCAAGTCTGCCAATCCACGTCCGTCAACAGCCGGTCCGCCTGTACGCGCCGGACGGCGGCCTCGTAAATCGCGCGGGCATCGTCTGTCATGGCGTGTGGAGGAATCGAGAGAATCGAAGATAAGCTTGATCTATGGCAATCGTCGTTTCTTCGTTTCTATCCCCCGCTGCACGCACCCCCGTCTATCGCCCGAAGTTGTACGCGAAGCCGACCCAGGGAAAGAACGGGAAACCGCCTTCCCCGAAAGCGTCGGGCGAGGTGAAGAGGCCGAGGTCGGCGGCGA
>JAHEMB010000638.1 GCA_024643915.1 Rhodothermaceae bacterium
CATCGGCCACTACCCACAGGTGGAGGCGCCGGCCCGCGTCCTCGCCGCACTTCTTCAATTCATCACACGTCAACCTGCGTAAAAAGGGTTGATCTTCTCCCCAAAAAACAGCACCTTGCCTCGTCCCGCTGTAGCTTTTCGACTCCTTTCCAAAATGAAACGTCTTTCCCTTTTTTCCTTGGCCTGCTCCCTGCTTCTCCTGGCAGGTTGCGACAGCAGTGGCCCGGACGTCGAGACCCCGCCCCCGGCGGAGCTTTCGACCTGGCAGACGATCCAGCAGCAGATTTTTGCAAAAAACTGCACGGACTGCCACCAGGCGGGTACGAGCTTCGCCACACAGTCAGGCCTGGTTCTGACTGAAGACGTGGCCTACGAGCAGCTGGTGGACGTACCGCCGAGAAACGGCGCGGCACGGGACGACGGGCTGGTGCGGTTGAGCAAAGAAGGGCTGCCCGGCCTCTACAAGAGCTTCCTCTGGGAGAAGGTGAACGCCCCGAACCAGGAGCATTATTTCACCGCGCACCCCCAATACGGCTCGATGATGCCTCTGGGGCGCCCGCCCCTCACCAATGGCGAGTTGAAGCTGATTGAGGAATGGATCCGCGCGGGCGCGCCCAAGGATGGCATTGTCATCGACCACAATGTGCTGGCGGATACGTCGCGCTTCCAGGCAGCGGCGGCCTTCCAGCCGCTTACTGCGCCCGAACGGGGCCTTGCCCTCCGCCTCGGGCCCTTCGACGTGGCGCCCAACTTCGAGCGAGAATTCTTCTATTTCGAGCCGTCGGTGAGCGCCGAAGACCTCTTCATCGACCGGTTTGAAATCAGCATGCGGCCCGGCAGCCATCACTTTATCCTCTACACCTTTGGCTCGGACCTCCCGCCGAGCCTCGACCCGACACCCCACACCTATCGCGATATTCGTAAACCCAATGGTACGTTGGATCCCCTGACGTTGGCGGCGATGCAGCACCACGTTTTCTTCGCCGGCACCCAATGGCCGACGATGGACTTCCGCTTCCCCCCCGGCGTGGCGCTTCGGTTGCCTGCCGGCACCGGGCTCGATCTTAACTCGCACTACGTCAACCGCACCGAGCAGACAAGACAGGGCGAGGTGCACATCAACCTCCATACGGTGCCGGCCGAGGAAGTCGTGCAGCCCGCCGAGATTCTCTTTCTCAACAACATTGAGATCAACCTGCCGCCCAAGCAGACAACCACCTTGGTGAAGACCTACCGCTTCCAGCGGGAGGTGAACATCTTCCAACTCGTCTCGCACGCCCACCAGCACATGCAGGAGTTCCGCGTGTACGTGGACGGCGGCCCGCGCGACGGCGAACTCGTCTACGTTGCCTACGACTGGCAGCACCCGCCCATCCTCCAGTTCGACACGCCCCTGACCCTCGCACCCGGCCAGGGCCTTCGCCTGGAGGCTACCTACAACAACTGGACGGACAAGACGCTTCGCTTCGGCCTGCTGAGTGAAGACGAGATGATGATCCTTTTCGGCTATTATTATTGAGGGCAGGGCGAAGCACCAGCCATCATGGACCTGACGGGACGAAGCGCATGATCGAAACCCAGACGACCTACGAGGCCCTCGTCTACGAGCAGGACGAGGCGGTGGCGATCCTGACGATGAACCGGCCGGAACGCCGCAACGCCCTCAACCGCGCCCTCGAAAACGACCTGATGGCCGCGCTCGACCGGGCGCGCGACGACGAGGCCGTGCGGGCCGTCATCCTCACGGGCGCGGGCCGCGACTTCTGCTCGGGCGCCGATCTAGCTTCCTTCGGCGGCCCCCTCACCGGCAAGAAAGCCCACCGGCACATCCTCGAAGTCTACGGCCCGATTGTCGAGCGGATCGTAACGATGGAGAAGCCCATCGTAGGCGCGCTCAACGGGACGGCGGCGGGGGCCGGCTGCTCGCTTGCCCTCGCCTGTGACCTCCGCGTGATGGCCGACGACGCGAGCCTGATGCAGGCGTTCAGCAACATCGGCCTGGTGCCGGATGCCGGCTCAACATGGTTGCTAGCGCGGCATGTGGGCTACAGCCGCGCCTTCGAAATCTGCGCCCTCGGCGAGCGGCTGCCGGCGGCCCGGTGCCTCGCCCTCGGCCTCACCAACCGCGTAGCGCAGGCAGGGCTACTGATGGAGGAGGCCCGTGCCTGGGCCGCCCATCTCGCCCAACGCCCCACTCTCGCCCTCGGCCTCACCAAGAAAGCCCTTCATCTCGCCCAGACGGCTACGCTCGCCGATACCATCGCCTACGAGGCTACCCTGCAGGAACGCTGCATTGAAAGCGAGGACCACCGCGAAGGCGTGATGGCTTTCCTAGAAAAGCGAGACCCGGTGTTCGAGGGCAAATAGTTTGTGGTTGACGGCTGTTGATTTCCAGCCTGTCCGTCACGCCAAGGCCTCTCCCGTACCAAAGTTCGTCCCGCGACTGGCGTTCACTTTTGTTGATACTTCTACACGCCAGGAGTGAGCCAGTATAGCCGCTGGGCCAGGAATCAGGCAAGCCGGCAGGCCACCCCTTCCCAATCAGCGTCCGGTGCGTGCTACGCGTACCGCCTACGCCTCCACTACCTTCTCGTCCTCCTCCCACGTCTCGATGGCATCGAGGACGGCCTCGACGATCTCGTCCTCGGGAACGGTGCGCACGATCTCGCCGTGCTTGAAAAGGTGCGCCCGCCCTCGCCCGAGCGAGATGCCCAGGTCGGCCCCGGCGGCCTCGCCCGGCCCGTTCACGGCGCAGCCCATGAGGGCCACATTCAGGTCCTTATCGAACTTGCGCGCCTTGACGGCCGCCTCCACCTCGTTAACGATGGTAAACAGGTCGCCTGCGAGGCGCCCGCACGTGGGGCAGGCGATGATGTTGACCCCCGGACGCCCCAACCGGAGCGATTTGAGGATCTGGTGACCTACCTCGACCTCGTGGGCCGAGTCCGCCGCGAGGCTGACGCGGATGGTGTCGCCGATGCCGTCGGCGAGGAGGCTGCCGATGCCAATGGCGCTTTTGATCGACCCCATCTGGAGCGAGCCCGCCGTCACCGCTTCGAGAC
>JAHEMB010000639.1 GCA_024643915.1 Rhodothermaceae bacterium
AGCCGGCCGATGTTAACGCCGAGGATAGGGGTGCCGGCGGTGTCCACCTCGTGGGCACTCAGCAGCAGCGTGCCGTCGCCGCCGAAGGAGAGGATGAGGTCGGCGTCCCCCGTGAGGTCGGCGGTGCGGTGCTGGGCGCACACGGCGCCCTCGACGAGGCCACGGGCCTGCAAGCCCGCCGCCACGTCTTCGTGCAGGCAGAAATCGAGGCCGTCGGCCCGCAGCCGGTGGACGAGCCGGGCGGCGGGCTCCCAGAGCGCGTCTTTCTGCGTGTTGCCGGTGATGCCGTAGGTCATGGGGCGCGAGGAGAGGAGAGGGCCGGCGAGAAACTAGCCGTGGTCCACTTGAAAAGCAAGCCACGCCCGTGACGGCGGGAAAACGTTTCGTGTGTTACCTTGTGCTCTGGTGCGGTCAGCTTTCAGCGGTTATCCTGAAAGAAAAGAGCGGACGGCTGATCGCGGACGGCCCGACGCCTTCAGCCTTGCTGGATTTAGACGCGCCGGCCCCGATGTAACAGCGCCCCCGACCCGGCCACCAAGAGGCGCGCCCGCTCGCTTTTGGTTCTCCCGCTCATGCCCCGGCACGTCGTCATCATCGGCAACGGCATCACCGGCGTCACCGCCGCCCGCTTCGTGCGCAAGCTCAGCGACCACGCCGTCACGATTATTTCGGACGAGACGGATCACCCGTACGCGCGCACGGCGCTGATGTACGTCTACATGGGCCACGTCCGCTACCAGGATACGAAGCTCTACGAGGATTTCTTCTGGCCGAAGAACGATTTCCGCCTCGTCCGTGATTTCGTCGAGCGCATCGACACCGGGGCGAAGCGCCTGCACCTGCGCGACGGCGCGCCCCTCGCCTACGACGCCCTCCTGATCGCCACCGGCTCGCAGTCGAACACGTTCGGCTGGCCGGGGCAGGACCTTGACGGCGTGCAGGGCCTCTACGGGATGCCGGACCTGGACGCGATGGAGGCGGCGACGCAGGGCATGGCCGAGCGCGGCGAGCGAGCCCTCGTGGTGGGCGGCGGCCTCATCGGCGTGGAAATGGCGGAGATGCTGCACAGCCGCCACATCCCCGTCACCTTCCTCGTGCGCGAATCGGCTTACATGGATTACCTGCTCCCGCCCGAAGAGGCAGCGATGGTGGGCCAGGAGATCCGCGCCCACGGCATCGACCTGCGTCTTGCTGCTGAGTTGAAGGAGATTCTTCCAGACGAGCACGGACGGGCGCGGGCCGTGGTGACGACCGAGGGCGAGGAGATCCCTTGCCGGTTCGTTGGCCTGACGGTGGGCGTCCACCCGAATGTGGCGGTGACGAAGGGTTCTGATATCGAGACGAACCGGGGCCTCCTCGTGAACGAATACTTCGAGACGAGCGCGCCGGGCGTCTACGCGGCGGGCGACTGCGCGGAGTTCAGGGCGGACGGCATCGGGCACCGGCGGATCGAGCAGCTCTGGTACACGGGGCGGCGGCACGGCAAGACGGTGGCGCGTACGCTCTGCGGCCATCGAATCGCCTACGACCGGGGCGTCTTCTTCAACTCGGCCAAGTTTTTCTCCCTCGAATACCAGACCTACGGCGAAATCCTGCCTACCCCCCTCGACGGGCAGGAGACGCTTTTCTGGCAGCACCCGAACGGCAAACACAGCATCCGCATCAACTACGCGTCGGAGGACGGGCGCGTGCTGGGGTTCAACCTGATGGGCGTCCGCTTCCGCCACGCCGTCTGCGAGCGCTGGATCCTCGAAGGTCGCCCCCTCGATGACGTCCTCGCCCACCTGCACGAAGCCAACTTCGACCCCGAGTTCTTCCGTCGACACGAGGTCTCGCTGCGACGGGCAGCGCGGCGCACGAACGGTCAGCCTTTCCTCCCCCAACGCATGCAGGTCGAAAGCTGAGCGTTCGCATAAAGAAACCGACAACCGGCCAACCCATTATGGATGCAAGCCTTCAGCTGACCAGTCCCACCAGCCGCTTCGGCGTGACGGAGCGCGTGGGGATGGCGCTCGTGGGCGTGGGGGTGCTGCTGCTGATGGCGGCGGCCTTCGGCGCGGCGAGCCTCTCGCCCGGCGCGTTTTTGCTGGGGAGCCTGGGATCGATCACCGCGGGGGCGCTCCTGTATTTCCGGCGCTACCTGCGCAAGCCCGCCGGCATCGACAACGACGGGATGTGGTTCTCCTCGGCCACGGCGGCGGGCTTCGTCGGGTGGACGCTCGGCGTCGTCTTCACGGGCTTCTACGTCCTCCTCTACTGGTGGCCCGCCACCCTCACCGGCTTCGTGACGATGTTCGGCCCGATTGCCGACTTCATCGGCTACCCGGAAGGGGTGGAGAGCCGGCGATGGGTGGCCTACGGGACGGTCTACACGCTCGCCGTGGCGGTGATGGGGGTGCGGGCCTTCATCAAGTACCGGCACAACCGCTACCACCTCATCCGCACCGCGTCGGTGGTCTTCTTCCAGACGATCTTTGCGTTCGTCATCCCCTACACCCTCGTCCTGCTCAATCAGCCGGAGTTTTACCCGCACTATTTCTGGCCGCTCAAGTACGATTACCTCTGGCCGGGCGCGACGAACTGGCTGCTGACGGGCATGGTCGTCTTCGGCGCGCTCATGATTTTCGTCGTCACGCCCCTCCTGACGTATTTCTTCGGGAAGCGGTGGTACTGCTCGTGGGTGTGCGGCTGCGGCGGCCTGGCCGAGACGGCGGGCGACCCCTTCCGCCACCTCTCCGACATCTCGGTCCGCGCCTGGCGCATCGAGCGCTGGCTCGTTCACGGCGTCCTCGTCTTCGTCGTGGTGACGACCCTCCTGCTGTGGATCGACGTCTCGACGGGCGGCGGGGTGCTGGGGGGGCTGTCGCAGACGTTCCGGTCATGGTACGGCTTTGCCATCGGCCTCGTATTCGCCGGGGTGGTGGGCGTGGGGTTCTACCCGATCATGGGCAGCCGGGTGTGGTGCCGGTTCGGCTGCCCGATGGCCGCCGTGCTGGGCTTGCAGCAGAAGTTCTTCTCGCGTTTCCGCATCACCACCAACGGCGGGCAGTGCATCTCG
>JAHEMB010000640.1 GCA_024643915.1 Rhodothermaceae bacterium
AGAGCGCGTTGGCCACGAAGCCGAGCCCCAACACGAGGAGCAGCCAGCCCCGGCCGTCGAGTCGTCGCATCATCGCCCGGAGCGCCCTGCGTTGCACGTCCAGGATCGACTCGCCCCCCTCCACCGGCTGCCCGAACTCGCCACGCGCCCAGTCGGCCTGCAAACCCTCATAGAGTTCGCGGACCCGCTCTGAGGCGGGCTCGCCTTCATAGACGCCCCACGACATCTCCTCCAGATCGGCCAGGCGATGGACGGGCACACTGGGATGTGCGGTGGCCACGGCAGCAGCCGTCTCCTCGGCGCGGCGCAACGTGCTCGTGTAGATGGCGTCGAGCGGTACCCCGGCAAAACGCCGCGCGAGAGCCTCCGCCTGCTGCCACCCCGTCTCATTGAGTTCCGCATTGATGCGGCGCCCCTGCACGATGCGGCGACGGTTGTACTCGGTTTCGCCGTGCCGAACAAAATAAAAGGTCGTTTCCATGTATCAGAGCAAAGAAGTGGAGGAGTGGAGGAGCCAAAGAGGCGGTGCGATCAAGGCACTAAATCGTTTCCTCGATTCGTCGTTTCCTCGATTCATTCAGTCTTTCCTTTCCGTTGTCGTTTCTCCTGCATCTTCGCCTCCAGCCGATCGATCTGCGGGAGCGACAGGCCGTACTTGAGGGCCACGCGTACAATGAGGGCGCGCAGCACCTGATCGGGCACGGGGAGCGGGTAGAGTCTCGGCCAGAGGCGCTCGACAAGAGGCCGCGATGCTTTCGCTACGAGACCCCAGCGGAGCAGGATGAAGCCGGCCAGGCCCACCCACACCGCCGTCGTCTGCCCCATCCCCGCCAGCACGCTGAGCGCGAAGACGAAATAGAGGCCCTGCAGGATCACTGTGTCGAGCCGGCGGAGTGCCGCCACGCCCGCCCGCGTAACGAAGCCCGGCGCCAGCACCTTCCACCCGAGATAAAGAGTGAGGGCGGCGAGAGCAGCAGGGAGCGGCGGCAACAGCCATAGCAGGAGGGGCAGCGCCCAGAGGGCAAGCGTCTGGGCCGAGCGCAGCCACACCTGAGCGTCGGCCAGCAGCTTCGGCAGGGGCTCGCGCTCCAGCACCGGCCCGGCATAGGCTTCGAGCGCTGCCTCCGTCGCGTGGAACCACACGCCCTGCGCCGTGAAGATGCCGCGCGGTGTATCGACGTGTGTGGTGCTTTCCATGTCGGTTCGGCCCTCCTCCATCGGCCCGGCGGGGCAAATTTTTAGAGACTAACGAAGCGTCTTGCGCCGAGTTTCAATTATTTTTGAAAGTTCAATCAACTGGGCTGTCCCTTTTTTGCAACTCTCCTTGCACCTCACCCCGCCGCTTCATAAGATGGGGGTATCTTGCTTTGTTGCGCCGCCACCCACGCCCGGACAAAAGCCATGAACCGATCTGTCTCTGATTTGCTGAAACGAGGGGGCTCCGTCATCTACACGGCCCCCTACACTACCGTCGCCGAGGCCGCCCGGACGATGGCCGAACGCAACATCAGCTCCATCCTCGTCCTCGAAAACGGACGGGAGATCGTCGGCATCTTCACCGAGCGTGACCTGCTGCGCCGCGTCATCGTCAAGGGACTCGATCCGAAAGAGACCAAAGTGCAGGAAGTAATGACGCGCGACGTGATGGTGATTACCGCCAACGCGCCGCGCGCCGAGGCCCTCCGCGTGATGAACGAGCACCACATCCGCCACCTCCCCGTCGCCGACGAGGATAATCTCCTCGGCGTCATCTCCCTGCGCGACCTGCTCCGCTACGAGGTGGAGGAGAAGGACTTCGAGATTGAGCAGCTTCGCGACTACGTCCTCCGCCGCCCCTACCCGTCGTATCCGGGCTGAGATGAGCGCCCAGGGTGTTTCAGGAGGCTGTAGCGCCAAAGTGTTCGTGACCCTCCTCCTTTCCCCTCGCCACCATGCGCACCAAGGCCACGGCCTCATTCGATGTTACCGGGTGGGACCCGGCGCCCTACGATCAGCCTGCCGTCGGTCCCGCGTTGACTCGCATCACCATCCACAAAGTATTTCGTGGCGACTTTGAGGGAGAAAGTACGGGAGAGGGCCTTTTCTGCGGCATGAACGCACCTCAGACCGGCGCCGGGTACGTCGTCTCTGAACGGGTGGACGGTCACCTGAAAGGCCGGAGCGGCACGTTCGTTATCCAACACGGCGGGATGATGGGGCCGGGCCTGCCGCCGCGCACTTTCGGCCATGTCGTACCGGGATCGGGGACGGGCGAACTGGAAGGGTTGGACGGCGAGGTGGAGATCAGCCGAACGGAGGACGGGCAACATACGCTGACGCTGGACTACGCTTTCGAAGAGCGCACAGTGATATAGTCTTTCCCGGCAGGGCTCAATATTTTGAGGCCGCCCCATCGCTGCCCTTTCTCATAGGCAGCCCAGCAGCCGTCTCCGCCCCTCCCGCCCTGGCCTTCTGCCTCTGAAGAGAGCAACGTCTGCTGCCTCATCGAGGTTCACAACGCGCGCCCATGCCTCCGGTGTCTATGCCCTCCAGGCCCCTCCTGCCGATACTGCTGGCGCTGGCCCTGCTGCTCGTGGGGCGGGGCGTGGCAGCCGCCCAGGACTTCACCCGCGTCTCCGGCGATCCGGCGGTGAGCGACGACCGGTACTCGGAAGGCTCGGCCTGGGGCGACGTCAACGGCGACGGCTACGACGACCTGTTCGTCCCCCACCTCTTCTCCGACAAGACGAACCTCCTGTTCGTGAACAACGGCGACGGATCGTTCACCCAGGTGGTCGACGGCCCAGTGGTGACGGACAACGGCTCCTCCACCGGCGGCAGCTTCGGCGACTTCGACAATGACGGCGACGCAGATCTCTTCGTGACTAATTATTTCGACCAGCCCAATTTCCTCTACTCCAACAACGGCGACGGCACGTTCGTGCGGGTGACCGAGGGGGTGCTGGTCAATGACCCTGGCTTCTCGTTCGGGGCCAGCCTCGTGGATTATGACCAGGACGGCTGGCTCGACATTTTCGTGGTCAACGGAGCTTTTACCGACGACGGCGCCA
>JAHEMB010000641.1 GCA_024643915.1 Rhodothermaceae bacterium
CCTTCAACGGCTGGTTCTGAGTGGCTTCGGTCACGTCGAAGAGCCTACCGGTGCTGGTCTCGACAGGCTCGACCACCCGCGGGCCGCGCTACGAGCCGTTGGAGCGTTCGAGGCGGTCGAGGCGGCGGTCCTCCCGCGCGGCCTCCCGCATCGACGAGCGCACCCACTGGGTGAACAGAACGGAGAGGAACACCAGCCCGACCAGATCGCCCGAGCCCCAGAGGATCCCGCCGGCCACGTGCTGGTCGGCTGCCGGGTCGGGCAGCCAGGTGAGGCCCGCCTCGGTCGGGAGCGAGCGGTACCAGTCCCCCGCCAGCAGCTCCTTCTGATCCATGATCGTGACGCCGAGGAAGGCGTGGAACGGCAGCGTCAGGAAGACCGTCAGCAGCCGGAAGGGGTAGGCAATGCGCCCTGGCACTGGGTCCGACCCCACCAGCGGCCAGAAGAACAGCGACCCCACCAGCACGAGGTGCACGTGCATCGCCTCGTGCACGTACGTCGACCGCAGCGATGCCTCGTACCACCCGGTGAAGTAGAGCGCCCACGGGCTGATCACGAACAGCAGGAAGGTCAACGGTGCGAACGACAGCACCGAGGCGAGCCGCGAGTGCAAAAGCACCAGCAACCACGCCCGCGGCCGCGCCGGCAGCGTCCGCAGCGCCAGCGTTACGGGCGCCCCCAGCGCCAGGAAGAGCGGCACCAACATCGACAGCACCATGTGCTGGACCATGTGCACCGACAGCAGCGCCGTGTCATAGGCCGCCAGCCCCGACGACGTCGCGAAGGCGAAGCTGCCCATCCCGACCACCACGAAGCTGAGCGTGCGCGCCACCGGCCAGGCGTCGCCGCGCGAGCGGAGCACCCAGACGCCGAAAAGGTACGAACCGGTCACCCAGATGGTGAGGACGGTGAGCACCGGATCGACCCCCCAGTCGGTGAAGACCCGGCCTAGGGAAAACGGCGGCAGCCCCTCAAGGGAGGAGGCGTCGAGGAACGGTGGCACCCGTTCAGCGTAGGCGGCAAAACCACCCCCACCCGCACCGGGACAGCGTGAAAAAGGGCGGTGTGAAGAAGATGACTCTGAAACGGAGGGGGTCCGCGTGCCTTGCGGCCGGGTTACCGACATAATGGCCCGCGTGGCGACAACAGCATCTGTGATTCCTGCATCCCGCCTGCACGGGCACCACGACCGGCCGAGCATGGTCAGCGTCGGAACCATCGTCTGGCTTTCGAGCGAGCTGATGTTCTTCGCTGCGCTGTTCGCCTCCTACTTCACGATCCGGGCAGTGTCGCCCGAGCTGTGGATCCAGGAGACCGAGAAGCTCAACGTGCCGTTCTCGACGCTCAACACCACGGTGCTGGTGCTGTCGTCGCTGACCTGCCAGCTGGGCGTCTTCGCGGCCGAGCGCGGTCAGGTCGGACGCTCCGGCGGGATCCTCAACGTCAAGGGCTGGGGTCTGCGTGAGTGGTTCATCCTCACGTACCTCATGGGCGCCTTCTTCATCGCCGGCCAGGCGCTGGAGTACGCCGAGCTCATCCACGAGGGCGTGACCATCCCGTCCTCGGCGTACGGCTCCGTCTTCTACCTCACCACCGGTTTCCACGGTCTCCACGTCACCGGCGGTCTCATCGCCTTCCTGCTCGTCCTCGGCCGCACCTACATGGCCAGGAAGTTCACCCATGAGCAGGCCGTCAGCGCCATCGTCGTGTCGTACTACTGGCACTTCGTCGACGTGGTCTGGATCGGCCTGTTCGCGACCATCTACCTGATCAAGTAGTCAGTAGAAGACGGATACGAGGAACTTTCGTGCGACTCCTAACCGCTCGCATCTCCGCCAAGCGCCGCAGCAGGTACGCCGGCGTGGTGGTCATGCTGCTCGGGCTCCTGGTCACCGGCGGCGCGTACGCCGTCCTGTCCCCCGCTCAGGCCAGCGACGAGGCTGCCAGCCAGTCCACCATCGACCAGGGCCGCGCCCTGTTCCTCGTGGGCTGCGCCTCCTGCCACGGCAAGAACGGTGAGGGCATCACCACCCAGAACAACACCCAGTACGGCCCGCCGCTGGTCGGCGTCGGCGCGGCCTCGGTCGACTTCCAGGTCGGCACCGGCCGCATGCCGCTGGCCCGTCCGGGCGTCCAGGCCCCGAAGAAGGACGTGCTCTACAGCGACGAAGAGATCGAGGCCCTGGCCGCGCTCGTCGCCTCGCTCGGCCCCGGCCCGTCCATCCCGGAGCCCGAGGCGTACGACACCTCCGATGCCACCACCGAGGAGATCGTCCGCGGCGGCGAGTTCTTCCGCACGAACTGCACCGCGTGCCACAACTTCGCGGCCACCGGCGGCGCGCTGCCCGACGGCAAGTACGCCCCCACGCTGCTCGGCGTCGAGCCCGTCCACATCTACGAGGCGATGCTGACCGGCCCGCAGCAGATGCCGGTGTTCTCCGACAAGGTGCTCAAGCCCGAGGAGAAGCGCGACATCATCGCCTTCCTCGAGAGCATCGAGAACCAACCGAAGTACGGCGGCTCGACGATGGGCTCGTTCGGTCCCGTCAGTGAGGGCCTCTTCGTGTGGTTGGTCGGCATCGGCTCGCTGGTCGGCTTCGCCGTCTGGATCGCCTCCAACTCCACGCGCTCCAAGAAGGGAACCAAGGCGTGAGCGACGACCCAAGCAAGAGCCTCGCCACGGCGCACGGCGCCGGCGAGGAGCCGATCCCGAATCCGGGCATTCACGAGCACCAGCCTCGCCCGACGGACATCGACGAGGCCGCTGCCAAGCGGGCTGAGCGTCAGATCGCCACGTTCTTCGGCCTCTCGACCATCAGCGCCCTGCTGTTCGTCGTCGCGTACTTCGCCTTCTCGGTCGGCGACGAGCCGGACCTGATCCTCGGCTACGGCGCCTCAACGGTCACGCTGGGCGTCACGCTGGGCATCGCCCTGCTGTTCATCGGCATCGGCACGATCCAGTGGGCCCGTAAGCTGATGAGCGACGTGGAGATCAGCGAGCCGCGCCACCCCGCCGCCTCCTCCCAGGAGGACCGCGAGGCCACCC
>JAHEMB010000642.1 GCA_024643915.1 Rhodothermaceae bacterium
TCATTGGCGTGATCGCCTCCGTGGGCGTGGTGTCCGGCCTCTATCCGGCGTTTTTCCTCTCGGCCTTCCAGCCAGTAAGTGTGCTGAAAGGGGGCCCCAGCCTGAGCGGCGGGAACGCGGCGGTGGTCTTTCGCAAGGGGTTGGTGGTGGCCCAGTTCGCCATCTCTATCGCCCTCATCGCCGGTACCTTTGTCGCTCTGCAGCAGCTCCATTTCCTGCGCAACGCCCGGCTCGGCTTCGACAAGGAAGAGGTGGTGATGGTGCCCATCCTGCGGACGCCCGTCGCCGAGAAGTACGAGACGGTGAAGAACGCCCTCCTGGAGCATCCCGGCGTGCGCGTCGTGACAATCTCCGAGGAGGTGCCGGGAGCGCGGTATCAGACAGCGACGTACTTTCCTGAAGGCTTCGACGAGCCGATCCAGTTCCAGCGCAATTTCGTCCACAACGATTTCACCGACGCGATCGGCCTCGAGGTGGTGGCCGGGCGGGGCTACTCGGAGGCCTTCCCGAACGACCCGCGCGACGGCGTCATCATCAACGAGGCGATGGTGCGGCATCTGGGCTGGGGCATGCCGGAAGAAGCCGTCGGCCGGAAGTTGGTGAACGACGCGGAGCATCCACGCTACGTTGTCGGCGTGGTGAAGGACTTCCATCACGCCTCGCTCCACCAGCCCATCGGACCATTCGTCTTGCAGCGCCTCTCAAACAACCCCGGCGGCATCGCCTTCTTCGGGCGCTATCTGCTGTTACGTGTGGCGCCGAGCGACGTGCCGGCCACCCTCGACCATGTCCGCCAGACCTGGGCGGCCTTCGTCCCGGACCGCCCCTTTAACTACTTCTTCCTCGACGACGAGCTCGACCAGCTGTACCGCGCCGAGGAAAAGCTGAGCAAGGTCGCCGGCGCCTTCGCCATCCTGGCCATACTCGTGGCGTGCCTGGGCCTGTTCGCCCTGGCGGCCTTCTCCGCCGAGCAGCGGACGAAAGAGATCGGCGTAAGAAAGGTCTTCGGCGCCACGGTGACGGGCATCGTGCTGCGCTTGACGGGCGAGTTCACACGCCTCGTCCTCGTGGCCCTCGTGGTGGCTGTCCCTGTCGCCTACCTCGCCTTCGACGCCTGGCTGGACAACTTCGCCTACCGCGCCGAGGTCCACTGGAGCGTCTTCCTGCTGGCCGGCCTCTCAGCCTTGGCCGTGGCGTGGGTAACGGTCGGCTACCAGGCCGTCAAGGCCGCCCGCATCAACCCCGTCGAAAGCCTGCGGTACGAGTAATTAGCAATTTTCAATTAGCAATGAAAGGCTGCCGGGGGTGAACATTGGGCCTCCGTAAACGCTATCATTGTTCATTGCACATTTCTAATTGCTAATTGAAGCAAGGCGCATGAACCGTTGGAGCGGGCTGAAAGTCGAGGCTGAAGGCACCGGCATTTCGAAGCCGTTGAGCGAGCAGGTGAACCTGCTGGGCACGCTGCTTGGCCAGGCCATCCGCGATGAGGCCGGGCCGGAGATTTTCGAGTTGGTGGAGGCGCTGCGGCGACTTTGCAAACGCGCCATTCAGGAGGACGAGCCGGCGTTACGCGCCGAGGCGGCGGAGAAAATCGCCACGCTGAAACGGGGGGAGATTGAGGCGCTGTTGCGGGCTTACACGGCCTTCTTTCACCTCGTCAACCAGGCCGAGCAGCAGGAGATCGTCCGCATTAACCGGGAACGTGCCGGAGGCGCCACCGAAGCGGCGCCGCGTGACGAGTCGCTCGCCGCCTCCATCCATCACCTCAAGCAGCATGGATTGTCCTTGGAGGAGGCCCTCGCCCTCCTGGCCCGCCTCGACATCCAGCCGACGTTCACGGCGCACCCCACTGAGGCGCGGCGTCGCAGCATTCTCTACCGGCAACAGCACATCGCCGGCCTGCTGACCGAGCAGCGCCGCTGCGCCCAGACACCGACCGAGGCCGCGCACACGCTCGAGGTCATCTACAACGAGATCAGCGTCCTCCTCGCTACCGACCCCATCCGGGCCGAGCGACCTACGGTAGAGGATGAAGTGGAGAACGGCCTCTATTTCCTCCGCAACGCCGTCTGGGAGACCGTCCCGCGCATCTACGACGACCTGCGGCGGGCGCTCCGCCTGTACTATGGCACGGTGCCGCCCCTGCCCTCGCTGCTCCTATTCCGCTCGTGGATCGGCAGCGACCGCGACGGCAATCCCAACGTCACGCCCGCCGTGACACGCACCACCGTCGCCCGCCATCGCCGTACCGCCCTCGACTTGCTCCTCCTCGAACTGCGCGACTTGCGGCGCGAACTGAGCCTCTCCGACCGCCTCGTGCCCGTCCCGCAAAAGCTCTTCGACGGCATCGCCCGCGACGCCGCGGAACTGACCCTGAGCGCCGACGCCCAGCGCCAGTTCCGCCACGAGCCGTACCGGCAAAAGCTGACGTACATGATGATCCGGCTGGACCAGATGCGCGGAGAGATCGGCGCAGCGGAGCGTGAGCAACACAGGTATTCCAGCGCCGATTTCATGGAGGACCTGGCATTAATTGAGGAATGCCTTGTCGAAAGCGGGTTCAAGGAACTGGCGTGGCACGGACGGCTGGCGCGGGTGATGGATCTCGCCCGGACGTTCGGCTTCCACCTGGCGGCCCTCGACGTGCGGCAGCACAGCCGCGTCCACGAGCGTGCCGTGTCGGCCCTGCTGCACAGCGCGGGCGTGGAGGACGATTACACCGCCCTACCAGAGGAAAAGCGCGTAGTCCTGCTCAGCCGCGAACTGGCCAACCCCCGCCCCCTCCTGCCCCCCGACACCCTCCTGCCCGATGAGGTCCAGGAGATGATGGACACGCTCGCCGTCATCCGCGAGGCCGTCACGCGCGAGCCGCGTTCCATCGGCAGCTACATCATCAGCATGACCCATACCGTCAGCGACCTCCTGGAGGTGATGTTGCTGGCAAAGGAGGCAGGCCTGTGGCGCTTGCGCGACGGCACGGTGCACTGTCCCCTCGAAATCGTCCCGCTTTTCGAGACCATTGAGGACCTGGAAGACGCCGGG